>NZ_JBCGFB010000041.1:0-1776 GCF_038752175.1 Nocardia sp. No.11
CGATCGTCGCGCGGCCCTTCAGCAGCACGGTCACCTGCCACTCGTCGGCGAGCGCGCGCACCGCCTCCACCCGATCCGGACCGGGTTCGGCACCGGTGAGCCGGGCGAACTCACCCGCGTGCGGCGTCAGCACCGTCGGTGCGGTGCGGCCCCGCACCAGGGCGGGTTCGGCGGCGAGCAGGGTGAGCCCGTCGGCGTCGACGAGCACCGGCAGCTCGGTGGCCAGCACCTGCGCGAGCCGGTCCCTGGCCGCGAGGTCGGTCCCCGCGCCGGGACCGAACACCCACGCCTGGACCCGCCCCGTGCCCGAGATCGTGTGGCTGGCAATGACTTCGGGGAACTTCTCCAGCACCTCGGTGTCGTCGCCGACGTAGCGCACCAGGCCCGAGGTCGCCGCCACCGCCGCGCCGGTGCTCAGCACCCCGGCTCCCGGATACTTCGCGCTGCCCGCGCACACCCCCACCACGCCCTGGCTGTACTTGTCGTCTGTCGCGCCGGGGACGGGCCAGTCCGCCCCGATCGCCGCGGCCGCGAGCTGGGCGAGGTCGGGTTCGGGCAGCTGTAAACCGATCGGCACCAGCACGATTCGTCCGCAATACGGCGCGGCCAGCGCGTGCACCGGCTTGTAGGCCCCGAACGCCACCGTCACCTCGGCGCGGACCGCGGGCCCGTCGACCGCGCCGGTATCCACGTCGACGCCGCTGGGCAGATCGACCGCGACGATCGGAACCGTCACGGCCGCCACCAGCTCCGCGGCCGCCGGGCGCAAGGGTCCACGGCCGGAGATCCCCACGATCCCGTCGATCACCAGATCCACCGCGTCGAGCCGGTCGACCACCCGCCCGCCGGCCTTCCGCAGCGCCGCCAACCCCGCCGGATGCGCGCGTTCGGGACTCAGCAGCACCGCGCGCACCGCCACGCCGCGCCGCGCCAGCATCGACCCCGCCCACAGCGCGTCGCCACCGTTGTCGCCCGACCCGACCAGCAGCCCCACCGCCCGGCCCGCGACACCGCCGGTCCGGGAACGCAATTCGTCGGCCACCACGTTGGCCAGCCCGTACGCGGCCCGGCGCATCGGCATCCCCGCGGGCACGCGGGTGAACAGCTCCGCCTCGGCCGCCCTGACCTGGTCGGCGGTGAAGTAGCCACGCCGATCCGTCATCGTCGCCTCCCGGCCGCCCGCGCGGCCCACGACAGGTCCGCGATCGTTCGCAGACTACGCTCCAGACCCATGTCGATGGTTCGTCACCGCGCCGCATCCACCCGGGTTGTCGCCGGATTCGTCGTGGCCGCCACCCTGTTGATCGCCGGTTGTTCCGGCGAATCCGGGAACGCCGCCTCCACCACTACCCGCAAGCCGCGTCCGGTCACCACCACGACCACCCAGACCGAGCACAAGCCGACCAACCTCACGGTCGACGTCTCCGGGATGAAGTACTCCCCCGCCGACGCCACCATCAAGGTCGGCGAGACCGTCACCTGGAAGTTCTCCGACAAGGCCCCGCACAACGTGCAGGGCATCGGCGACAAGGCGATGGGCATCAACAGCCCGATCATCGACAAGGGCGAATGGTCCTACACCTTCACCCAGCCCGGCACCTACCGCTACCTGTGCAGTCTGCACCCGGACATGCGCGGGACCATCACGGTGTCTTAGGAGCGCTGGCGCGCTCGAGGTCGGCGGCCCCTTGTGTCCCGCCGGTCAGGCGCCGTGGCTTGCTCCTTCGTCGCTTGCGCCACGGCGCCTGACCGGCGGGACGGCCGCCGACGGCCGAC
>NZ_JBCGFB010000041.1:1861-50349 GCF_038752175.1 Nocardia sp. No.11
ACGGCCGACTTCGTCGGCCTGCCCTCCCCAGGGGTCGGGCGTGCGGGGACGGAGTTGGGCGGAGTCGATCTATTCGACGGTGACCGACTTGGCCAGGTTGCGCGGCTTGTCCACGTCGTAGCCACGCGCCTGCGCCACCTCGGCGGCGAAGATCTGCAGCGGCACCGTCGACAGCAGCGGCTGGTACAGCGTCGGCGCGGCCGGGATCTCGATCAGGTCGTCGGCGAACGGCCGCACCGTGTCGTCGCCCTCCTCGGCGATCACGATGGTCCGGGCGCCGCGCGCCTGGATCTCACGGATATTGCTCAGCAGCTTCGAGTGCAGCACCGGGCGCCCCTTGGGCGAGGGCATCACCACGATGACCGGCAGACCGTCCTCGATCAGCGCGATCGGTCCGTGCTTGAGCTCACCGGCGGCGAAGCCCTCGGCGTGCATGTACGCGAGTTCCTTGAGCTTGAGCGCGCCCTCCAGCGCCACCGGGTACCCGACGTGGCGGCCGAGGAACAGCACCGTCGGCACGTGCGCCAGTTCGCGCGCGATGGCCCGCACCTGCGCACCGGTCTCGAGCACCCGCGCGATCAGCTTCGGCATGGCCTCGAGCTCGGCGAACTCGCGAGCGACCTCGTCGGGGTACTTCACGCCACGGGCCTGCGCCAGGGCCAGGCCGACCAGGTAGTTGGCCGCCACCTGCGCCAGGAACGCCTTGGTCGAGGCGACACCGATCTCCGGCCCGGTCCTGGTGTAGATCACCGCGTCCGACTCGCGCGGGATCTGCGCGCCGTTGGTGTTGCAGATGGCGAGCACGCGCGCCTTCTGCTCCTTGGCGTGGCGCACCGCCTCGAGCGTGTCGGCCGTCTCGCCGGACTGCGAGATCGCCACCACCAGCGTCGACCGGTCCAGGACCGGGTCGCGATAGCGGAACTCACTGGCCAGCTCGACCTCCACCGGCACCCGGGTCCAGTGCTCGATCGCGTACTTGGCCAGCAGGCCCGCGTGGTAGGAGCTGCCACACGCGACGACGAACACCTTGTCGAACTCACGCAGTTCCTGATCGGCGAGGCGCTGCTCGTCCAGGACGATCCGGCCGCCGTTCTCGTCGACGACGAAATGCCCGATCAGGGTGTCGGCGACCGCGGTCGGCTGCTCCTCGATCTCCTTGAGCATGAAGTAGTCGTGGCCGCCCTTCTCGGCGGCGGCCAGATCCCAGTCGATGGTGAACGGCCTGGTCGTCACGCCCTCGGTGTTGCCGGCGAAGTCGGTGACGGTGTAGCTGTCGGCGGTGATCACCACGGCCTGGTTCTGCCCGAGCTCGACCGCCTCGCGGGTGTGCTCGATGAACGCGGTGACATCGGAGGCGATGAACATCTCGCCCTGCCCGACCCCGACGACCAGCGGCGTCGACTGCCGGGCGGCAACAATCGTGCCCGGGTGATCGGCATGGGTGAAGACCAGCGTGAACGCGCCCTCGAGGCGCTGCAGGACGGCCAGCGCGCTCGCGGTGAAATCGCCCGCGGTGGGGCCCTCGGCGTAGGCGCGCGCCACCAGGTGCACCGCGACCTCGGTGTCGGTGTCGCTGAGCAGCTCGATGCCCGCGTTCTCCAACTCGCGGCGCAGCGGTGCGAAGTTCTCGATGATGCCGTTGTGGACCACGGCGAGCTTGCCGGAGGCGTCCCGGTGCGGATGCGCGTTGCGGTCGGTCGGCGCGCCGTGCGTCGCCCACCGGGTGTGGCCCATGCCGCTGGTGCCCGCGAACCGCTCGGCCCCGGCTTCGGCCAGCTCGGCCTCCAGATTGGCCAGCTTGCCCGCCTTGCGTTCGACCGCGATCGACCCGTTTCCGTCGAGGATCGCGACGCCCGCGGAGTCGTATCCGCGATACTCCATGCGTCGCAACGCGTCGACGACAACGCCGAGCGCGTCCCGGTACCCGACGTAGCCCACGATTCCGCACATGGTCCCCCACCCTACTGATCGGATACCCTTCTCGCCGTGTCGGTGTCTGTGAAGTCGCTCCTGAGCACCCTGTCCGCGCGTGGCCCCCACCGGGTGTTGCGCGGAAATCTGGGCATCGCGGGCCAGCCGGGTGTGGTGTACACCCCCGAATCCGGGCTGAGCCTGCCCGCCGTCGCGTTCGCGCACGGCTGGCTGACCAGCGCCGAGAACTACAAGAGCCTGCTCGAGCACGTCGCCTCGTGGGGCTTCGTCGTCGCCGCGCCCGACACCGAACGCGGCCCGATCCCGTCACACCTGGACCTCGGCACCGACCTGCTCACCACGCTCGACATCGTCAGCAGGGTGCGCCTCGGTGACGGCACCATCAGCGTCCACCCCGACCGCCTCGCCTTGGCGGGCCACGGCATGGGCGCTGGCGCGGCCGTCATCGCGGCCGCCCAGCGCCGCGTCGCCGCCGTCGCCGCCCTGTTCCCCGCCCCCACCACCCCGGCCGCGGAGAACATCGCCCCCGATATCGACACGCCCGGCCTGATCCTGGCCGGCGCCACCGACCTCGACTCGGTCAACTCCAACGCCCGCGCTCTCGCCACCGCCTGGGCCGGCCCCTCCCTCCTGCGCACCATCGACGGCGCCTCCCACAACGGCATCATCGAGGGCCGCCGCCTCTTCGCCGCCCTCGGCGCGGGCCGCTACGAACACAAGACCGAGAAGACCACCCGAGCCCTCCTCACCGGCTACCTCCTGTCCACCCTCCTCGGCGACAAGACCTACGCCCCCTTCGCCGACCCCGAAGCCGCCCTCCCCCACACCAAGGTCGTCGACCCGACCGCGGTGGTCGAGGAGGAAGCCCCCAAACTCTCCCTCGGCACAGTCGCCAAGCTGATCCGGAAGTAGTCCAGCTCAGCGGGAATCCGACCGGACGACCTTCGAGTCGTGCGACATCACGCGGGCTGCGGCTGCTCCTGATTGAGACCGGAACCACCGGTCAGGATCGCGCCGACCTTGCCGATCGGCTCCATCAGAGTCTTGATGTCGGTGAAGATCTTCTTCAGATCGTTCAGCATGTCTGCGTAGGAAAGACTGTCCCGGGCTATTCGGCGCAGTGCGGCGGGAATCACGTGCGCGGCCGCCGCACCGCTCGTCGCTATGAGTTCGATCGTCCAGCCGATCGCCGCGCCGACCAAATTGGCGAGCAGGTCGCGCACCAGAGTGCGAACAGCGTCGACCGCCTTCGACACCGACTCCATCGACTTGCCCATCGTGGCCGCGATGCCACTAGCGGCATCGATTTGATCGATGAGGCTGGAGGCACTGACCCGATACTGCTGACCGGAAGCACCCTGCCAATCGTCGATATCCTGCTCTACGCTGGACTTCCAGTCGGCGGCAACGGCCGTCAATTCGGTGGAGATCTTCGTCCAAGACTTTCCATATGCCTCGACGATGTCCGGGTTGCCGGCCAACTCGTCCAAGCCCTTCCGCATGAACTCCACGTGGTCGAGTATCCATTTCGCGACCTGACTACCGATGAAGGCAAACGGATCCAACACCTTGTAGGCGACTTCCATGACACTGCCCGCCAATCCGAGCATGCCGAGCATGGCGGCGTCGACTTGCCCCGACGCGAAGTTGCCGTACACATCCCACGCGTCGCCGGCGATCGTGCCCTTCAGAATCCCAGGGGTGCCTGTCTTCTGGTCACCGTTGAGACCGACGTTGAAAGAAGTGACACATCCTCCTGGTAATACGCCTGGTTGGAGTCCACACCACTCGCGAGCAGCCCGTTCTCAGGCGCCTTCGGGTCATCGAAACCGACCACTGCTACCGACCCCCGTTCGATGCAGCGATCCCAGCTTTCAGTCCATCCAAGCTCGCACGGAACTTTCCGTCCACGTCTTCGACCGCCGACGCCACGGTCTCGAGCTTGCCGGGCAGTACCGACACCGATTCGGCCAACTTCCGAATCGCGGCGATCGCCGTCTCGTGATCGTCGTCGTATATCCATTCGACGAACGGTCGAGGTATCTCACCGAACCCGTCATCCGCTGAGCCGAGATAGGTGGCGGCTTCCAAAGCCGCGGTCATCTTCGACATCAGGTTCGTCATCTTGGTCGCATGCGCGCGGACTTCATCCGGATCAATCGAAAAATCAGCAGGACTCCCCATGATCAGACCAGCCACGACTTCCGGCTGTAGTACTGCTCGTCCTCGTCGGGCTCATCCGGCGCGACGACCGTTTCGCGGTTCGGCTTTCGGCTCCACGGCTGCGCGGGACTCGGCGGCGGCGGATAGGCGATCTCCCCGGCTGGTGGCCGCGAGGCATGTTCCGGTGCAAAGGAATTCGGTGCCACGAGGTCCTGTTCCGCCGTACCGATCGGCTCCGGATCAGGGAACCGCTGCTCGTATCGACTGATCATGTCGACAGCAGGCGCATCGTTCCCGACCACGTCGCTCACGAGATTCGTGACCTGCCGGCGAAGTTTCGCCTGCGCACTCCGCATACATTCCATGATGGCGGCCGACACCACCACGGGATCCCTTCCCCGAGTGGATTCGGCCAGGGTGATCGCGCTGGGCACCCCGTTGCTGTCCACGGTCACTTCGACGCTGCCGTCCGTCGATCTCGCGGTAACGGCCAGCGCGACCATCGAGCGTTGCAACTCGTCATACCTCTTCGCCGTATTCTCGAGCTGTTCGGCGAACCGGCGTGCGTGATCGATCGACTCGTCCAGCCTGTTCTCCACGAGAATTTTCCTCCCCATACCCTGAATCCCGCCACCCGGTGAGCGCGACCCTACCCGTGTGAGAATGGCGCGATGAACACGGGTGAGACCGAGCACCGCACCGCCGATACCACGCAGCGGCAGGTCGCGAAATATCATGGTGCGCCGGGAGATCCGAGGTACCCCTCGCCTCGTTCGATGCGCGCTTCCCTGGCGAGCACGGTGGACGGATGCTTGTGGCTGGCAACGTTCTTCGGCTCGTGCCTGTCCCTGATCGCACTTCCCGAGAGCCCGGAGGGCCTCTTGCTGGCGGTCGTGGTCCTGCCTGTCGCGACAGTCATCATCGTCAACTCGGTACTGCTACCGCGATGGGCACGCGCGAGTGTCGGTGACCTGATCTTCGGGCTGGTCAAGATTCGCCCGAGCGACGGAGGCCGACCGACGATCCCAGATCTCGCGCGCCACATCTGGAACCCCCGGTCTGGTCGCGACGACTCCGCCACCCCACGAGTCGTGCAGGTACGTCGCCGCGACACTCGTTGACGGAACAGGGAACCGACAGGGCCGGTGCCGCGTCCAATCCCCATAGGAACGGATCCGTCGCGATGATCTACCGGAACTGCGGTTCGGCGTCGAATGAGCAGCCTCGTGCCGCCTGGACGGTCCGGTAAGGTCGTTGCTCATCGGGCGGGGAGTCCCGGGGTGCCGGAATCGGTAGGAGAAACCTGTGCAGGCGAGTCGGAGAACGACGCTGGTCGCAGGCTTGGCTGTCGCGGGGATGCTGGCGGTGAGCGGGCGTGGATCCGACAGCCCGGATGACCAGGCGACCGCGGCTCCGACATCGACTGGGAGCGAGGACAACAACTGGAATACTCCGGGTAGCTCTCGCAAGTGGCTGGGCTGCAGGTGGACACAAAGTGACGGATTCGCGGCGAGTATCACGGCGACCACCATCACCGGGCAGAGCATCCGTGAGAGTCCACGTACTCAGTGGACTCCAGGCGAGCAGTCCACGATCGCGGGCCGCGCGGCGATCACCTTCCCCCGCGAAGGTTCCGCCTGGGCACAACGGCGCACCGGCCCGATCACCGATCGCCCCGAACCCCGGTCCAGCGCACGCTGGTTCGATTTCACCGACGACGGTCGCTATCTCATGCAGCGCAACCGCGAGCACGTACGGCTGAGTCGGGCCGGCGCCGCCGACCTGACCACGCTCTTCACGAACTGGATCGATCGAGCCCTCACCCGGCTGCACGAACAAGAGGAACATGCCATGTCGACACCATGGGGCGGTGGTCCGCGATGAACTGGCTCGCCAGAATCGACAGCATCACCAACGACCACATCGCCGCCACCCATCAGGTCGAAAGCCGGGTCGAACAGGTCGAGCGCGAAGCCGACGAGGCGACCCAGCAGATCGGCGAGCGAGTCGCCGCGATGGGGTTCGGCGCCGAGACGCCGGAGGAACGCGCGGCGCGAGAAGCCCGCGAGGAACGCGACCGACTGATGTACGAGTACCGAATGCGAGCACAGCAAGCGGCATCACCGGCCCACAGCCGGGAAGTCTATGTGCAGCCGTCGGATTGGACCGACGTCGACGACGCACGAGCCAATGGGTTCGGCCGTGACTCGTGGCTGGTGTAGCGGTATGGAGGGGATTTCCGGTGAGTGACTGGTTGAACATGAACGCGGACACTGTCCGCGCACAGAGCGCCAAGCTGCGTGGCGCCGCGCAAGAACTGTCGGCGGTCGCCGGGTCCTGGGGAAACATGTTCGACAAGAACGACCTGGGCGCCGAGTACGCCGCCGAAGCGGCGGCTATCGTCACTGGCTTCGAGCACACCACCACCGCGGTGAAGAACTGGTCGAGCGCCTGCACCGCATTCGGCGACGCGCTGACCAATAGCGCCGACAGCGTGCAGTACACCGACGCGCAGTTCTCCGCCGCGATCAATACGGTCTCGGTCGACACCAAGGGCGATCTGACCATCGGGGGGAAGTAGGCCATGTCGGACGATTCCAAGCTCAGCTTGGGTGCGGGCAATGCGGGCGCGTGGGTCACCGTCAACGGGGCCGGAACCGACAGGTCCGCCGTGTGGGCGGGCTACGGCGATCATGCCGCAGGCGACGTCAAAGTCGACGAGACGATCTCGGCCGACTCCGGCACGTACAACACGGCATTCGACGCAAGCCAGATCCTGTCGTACGGGTCGACACCTTGGGCCTCGAACGGAAGCATGGGCGGTGACGTCTACAAACCGTTCCTGAAGTGGTTCTATCTGGTACAGGAACGGTACGAGCTCTCCGGGGCCCCCACGGCCACCGGCATCTCGCTGGACTCCGAAGACGCAATGGCCAAGGCGTACTTCAAGCAAGCGGACATGAAGCTGAACAATCTCGTCGGAGCCGCTCGCCGCATTTCAGCCGCGATGCCCAAGATCGAGACCGCGCAGAGTGATCAGGAGCAGGCCGTGCGGGTCCTCGACGGCGCATGGCAAGGCACGAGTGGTAGCGCGGCGAAGGCCAAGCTGAGCAACCTGAACTCCTGGTCCGACGAAGCAGCCACGGAAATCGGCCAGCTGCCCACTGTTCTCGAAGCCGCCGTCGACGGGATCAAGAGCTGCCTACAGCGAAAGGCCAACGCCTTCGGCAAGCTCTACGAAGTCACCAAAATCAATGGCGTCGACATGACCAATGGAAGTTGGGGCGGCCTAACCTTCAACGACAAAGGCGGCGACGACGCGTCGTCAGGCGACGATGATGTGTCGTTGATCCTCAACTATGCCGAACGACGAGGAATCGGCGATAAGGTCCGGTTTCGTGTCGAGGAACTGATGGACCGTGGCGTGTTCGGTGTCGCCAGAACCACAGATGTTCTCACGGACTACAGAGCCGGGATGGACCCCACCTATTTCGATGATCAAGCCCAGGCACTCTGCGACCAATGGCGCAAACACTTTCGCGAGAGCGCCGAGGGATACTTCAGGGCCTACACAAATCTGTGCACCGAAACAGACACGGCGGTCAAGGCATATCTGAAGGTCGTCACCGACGCACTGAACAATGTCGAGCATCTGTCCACGCCACCAGCTCCGACCACCGAGCAACCGAATCCCCAGTCACCGGGCACATCACCGGCGACCAACCCGGCGGGCACCACAACCGACACCTCGACCGGCGCCACCGGCACGACAACGGACGAGACGAAGACAACCACCGCCGGAATCACGAACCCGACATCGACAGATGACGATGACGACGACAGCTCGACCACGGACCTGAGCAGCCTGCTCTCCACGGTCTCGAGTGGGCTGTCGACATTGAGTTCCGTGGTCAGCGAACTGTCGAGCCTGACCTCGGGATCATCGACCTCTGCCGAGTCCATCGCCGAATCGATCGGCACCGGCCTCAGCTCGCTCGGCACATCGATCACCAGCGGCATCGAGCAGTTGAGCACTCTGTTCAGCAGCACCGGTTCGACCGAATTCAATATTGCGGGAACCACTTTGAGTTTGGCCACCGGCACGGATGGACAGCTTCAACTCACCACAACCGACTCCACCGGCACCTCCCATCAATACGGCCTCACCCTGAACGAGAACGGCATCCCCGTGGTGAGCGACACCGCCTCGACGGGCTCTGTCGGCACCGGCGAGCCCTCGGCATCCTCCGGCCAAGGCCCCGCGGGCCTCGAAGACGCCGGGACATCGTCCGGCGCGACGCCGAATCCGACCGGCTCGCTCAATGCCAAAGGCCAGGAAGCCGAACACAACCCGGGTAGCTACCACGGCGCCCCGGCCTGGACCGCCGAGGACGAGCCCGCCGCCGAACCACCACCTACGGTCCCCGATACCCAGGCCGGCGATTCGGGTGCACAACTGGCGGAGGCCGGCCCACTGTAAGTCACCCGGAGGAACCGATCACCGGACGCATCCGCCGAACCTCGCGACGCCAGAAAGACAGGAACAACTGTGGACACCAGGGGGATTTCGGAGACCTTCGCCGGCTATGGGATTGAACGGATCCTGGGCAGAGGCGGAATGGGTACGGTGTATCTCGCCCGGCATCCGCGACTGCCGCGCCAGGTAGCTCTCAAGATTCTCAACGCAGATCTACTGGGCGACAATGAGATTCGGCAGCGATTCGAACGTGAAGCCGATCTGGTGGCACGACTCGATCACCCGAACATCGTGGCCGTGCAGGATCGCGGCATCGAAGGGCCGAATCTGTGGATCGCCATGCAATACGTTCCCGGATGCGATGGCGGCACCCTCGGCAGCGTCGATCCGGCGCGGGCGATCCGCATCATCATCGAAATCGCCGCGGCGCTGGACTTCGCCCACGGTCGCGGCATCCTGCATCGCGACGTGAAGCCCGCCAACATCCTGCTGTCCAGTCCTGATCCGCACCTACCCGAACGGGTGCTCCTCGCGGACTTCGGCATCGCGCGGCTCCGCGACGATGTCAGCGGCGTTACCCAGACCGGCACATTCACCGCCACGCTGGCCTACGCGTCTCCTGAACAGCTTTCCGGCCGAATACTGGATCACCGCAGCGACCAGTATTCTCTGGCCTGCACACTATTCACCTTCCTCACCGGCACACCCCCTTTCACCGCCACGAACCCGGCCGCGGTGATCGGCGCCCACCTGGCCGCGCCGGCACCTCGGGTGTCCGAACGACGACCGGGATCGGCGCCCGAGCTCGACTTGGTTATCCAACGCGCATTGGCGAAGGATCCGAATCACCGGTTCGCTTCCTGCACGGAGTTCGCCCTGGCAGCCGCTCGTGCGGTGGGCAATCACGCCGCCGCACCGGCGGGCTTCGCCGCCCCCGCTGGGAGACCACCGCTACCAGCGAATGCCCGGCCCATCGCCGCACCGCCGCACAACTTTCCTCCGCCCGCGATACCCGCGCGCGTGCCACCGCGGCACCCGGGCCCGATGGGCCGAAGTCCCCTGTTGCTGACGCTGTGGTGCGCGTTCTTCGCTCTCGCGCTCAGCACCCGCGGACTGGCCTACTGGTTGAGGTGGTACCCGGAGGTCATGGTGGGGCCCGCCCTTGCGCTGGCCGTGCTGGTCCCGTTGGTGTCGGCGGCCAGATGGGGCCATCTCCTCGGATCTCGAACAGCACTCGCCGTCGGCCTCACGATCTGCGCGATCGGCAGCCCGCTGGCCCTGGCACTGGGACAAGGTTCCTTCCCGAGGGCCGCGGTGAGCGCCGCCGTAGTGATATCAGCCGCCGCGACAATGGGCAGCGCCCTGGCGGTCATCTTCAGCACGCGGGCACCGAAGCCCCTCGATGCGGGCGTGGCCGCGGTTCTCGCCGCCGTCCCCGTCACGCTGGTCGGCGCCATCGAGCTGATCTATCTCACGATGGATCAGGGGTGGTGGAGCCTCTGGCCGAACCTCTACCTCCTGCAACTCACGATCCCACCACTCGCGCTGCTGGCGCTGATCCTGCTGATCGCGCAACCCCCCGCACTCCGCACCGGCCCGCAGCAAGCACCGGTCACCTGGACACTGGCCGGCGGATCCGCGGCACTCACCGCCGCCGTTCCGATCATGTACACGCAGAACGAGCCGTCGCTGCTGATGTGGAGTGCCCTCTCGGTGGCCGTCGTCTTCGTGGCTCTCGCGATTCGCCTGACGACCCGGCGCAACGCAGACTGAACCGCGCACTGCGCAATCCGGTCCGGTTGGCCGGAAACGATCTCCACGCGATCGACTCGGTCGCGTCTTCAGCTGAGACGGACCGCTCGAACCTCGGGTCCTGGAATGCGTTCGAAGTGGCGGACGTTCGCCGTAGCGACTTGCCAGCCGATGCTCATCGCGGTAGCGGCGACCAGGACGTCATGGGCACCGATCTCCTGGCCCCGCCGCGCTAGATCGGCCCACACACCCGCACGAATTCGGGCCGCGAGCATGTCGAACGGCTGTGGCGGAAACGCGGCGGTCGCCATTTCCACGAACGCCTCACGTCGGGACCGCAGTTCCGTGCTACGCACGGCCTCGAGGTCGTCGCCGAACTCGGGGTCGGGTGTCGCCGCCGATGTCAGCAGGCGGATGGCTTCATTCATCGCGCGACCGCGCCGACGGTCGGTCTCGGGGTACTCGTCCGGATGGACGATGACGCAGGCAAAGCTACCGAAAACCGTACAGATCCGTACATTCTTCCTGCCGATATCGGGTTCAGTGCGGCCTGACCCGGATTCCTCCCAGTCTTCGGCGCACCCCGAATGCGCCTAGGTTGTCCGATCAGACCTCGTCAGTCCAGCCAAGTAGAGCGACGGTAGTACTCGGATTCGGAATCGTAGTCGCCGTCGGACGGCGCCACCGTCGACCGAGCTTCCCGCGCTGCCCGAGCCCGCGCGACCGCTGCCCGGATCTCGGCCTGCCGCTGCTGCTCGGGAGTCATCGACGGGTCGGGGACGAAGGTCGCGAGCACCGGGGGTGCGGCAGCGCGGGCAGGCTCGTACACCGGTTCGGGCTGGACCGGTTGCGGTTCAGCGGATTCCGCAGCCTCCGCTTCCGGCTCCGCATCGGCCAGCTCGCGTAGCCGCTGGGCGGCGTCGACCGCGAACTGTTCTGCACGGAGCGAGGTCTGACGGTTGATCTCGTCGATCTCGTCCATCAAGATCGCCGAACGCCGACGCGCGTCCGCCGCGATCTGCTCGATCTCTGCCGCGTAGTCCACGGTCGATCATTCTCCCGGAATCGATGGCGAACCGGCAGCGCTCACCGCGGTCACAGCGGCCCTGCCTCGGCGAGAACCGCGCCGCTGTCGCCCGGGTCGCTCACCGGGTGATCCTCGACGCTCGGCACATGCTCACCGTCGGTCTCCTGCTTGGTCGACCGGGGACCGACGGGCACACCACCAGCGACGGAACCCGAAGACTGTTCGCCCGAACCGATCTCGCTGGTGACCGGGGCGTTCGTCAGATCGGGAGTCTCGGATGTGGTCGCATCCGCGCCACCACGGCCTCCGGTACCCGCCTCGGCGAGCCCGGCTTCACCCTGGCCGCTACCGGATTGCGGTGTGCCCGAGCCCAGTACGCCCGTGGTGTCGTCCGCCTGCCCGGTCGTTGCGCCATCGACGGACGTGGAATCCTGCGTCAGCACCGGAATCCCGTTCTCGTCCAACGTCAACGTGTACTGCGTCGAGCCACCGTTGGCATCGGTCGTCGTCAACGACAGCCCGTTCTCGCTGGCCTCGATGCTCACCTCGGTATCGCCGAGTTGGAACGAAGCCTCCGTCTCGCCGGACAGCAAGCTGCTCGCCTGCTCGGTCAACTGCTCGATGCCGTCGCTGATCGAGGTACCAACCGATTCGACCGCCGAGGTGAGCGTGTCACCGAGATCGCCGGTCAGCGCTTCCGAGAGGGTGGTGCCGAGTTCGCTGATCGTCGAGGTGAGGGTACTCAGCGCGTCACTGGTATCCGAATCGTCGTCGGTGGTGGTGCTGGAATCGTCGGTAGTCTTCGCTCCGGTCGTTGTCTTCGTCGTCGAGCCGGTGGTCGTCGACGTGTCACCGTTCGAGGTCTGGGTACCCGCCGCCGTAGTTTGATTCCCGGCCGAGGTCGACTGGTTGCCATTCGTCGTCGTTTGGGTGCCTGCGGCCGTGGTTTGATCGCCGTTGGCCTTCACCTGTGTGCCGGCCGGAGGGGTCTTCTGCTCCTCTGTCGTGGTGGCAGCGACGGACTTCGCGCCGTCGTACGACTTTTCCTCGACTGCGTTGAGCGCGGTGACGATAAGGTCGTATTTGCCCTCGATCGCCGTGCGCGCAATCGAGCAGGCCGAGTTGAATGCGGTCACGCTTTGCTCGTATTTGAACACGAACGTCTGATTCAGCCATCGCTCGCACTCGGTCTTGATCTGCTCGGGGTACTTCTTCGGGAAGATCGCGCCAGGAATCATCTTCTCCCAGACTTCCTTCTCGATCTCCCCCGTTTCCTTGCCGGTGATCACCTGGTCGATATCGGTCGGCGTCAGATTCGCGACCGTGACCTTGCCGTCCACCAACAGTTCGTCGATAGCCTTGACCTTGTCCTTCACAGTCTGCAGGATCGTCGTGCTCGCCGTGTTCAAGGCATCGAGGACCTTCTGCACGGCCGTACAGTCCGTCTCCGAATGACTCGCCAGACTCGCAACGACTTGGATACCGCGGGTCCCCGCCTCCCCCTGCCACGACACGGGCAGCACCTGGCTGACCTGGCGTTGTTTGTCGGACTGAGACTTCGCGGTGGTCAGCGCCATCTGGAGGCCAGCCGCTGTTGCCGCCAATGTCTGAAGGTTGAGGCCGCGTTCTGCGTCGTATGCCGCGTAGATCGACGACAGAGTCATCGTCTCCGCCGCGGGAAATGCTCGCAGATACCTCGGTGTCAAATCTGTGAAAAACCCCAGGCCCTTGGCAGCGCCATCATCGAGTACCCCGTCGACGGTGTCAGCCATGATTGATCACCTCCCCTGTGAGCACGCTCATTGCCCGGCGGCCTGAGCGGCGATCTTCTTCTGGTCCTGGGCGTTGGAGTTGTCGACCCCGACCAGTTCGATGGTCGCGGTACCGATCGCTCCCGCGGTGTAGTCGGTGGCGGTGGTCCATCGGTTCAGCCAGCCGCTGATTCGATCGAACCCGGTGGCGATCTTCTGACCGCGGTCGGCATAGGCACGCCCTGCCTCTACACCGGACCCCCACGCATTGATATTCGTCGCGGCTTTGCGCAACTCACCGACAGTGGTCTTCAGATCATCGACCGATTGCCTGACCGCGGCCTGATTCACCACGATCCCGTTCGAGACGGTTGTGCTCATCCCCCACCTCCACAGTGCCGACTGCGCCACGGCGGCGCACTACCTATTTCGACGCGCGAACCGGCCCACCGGTTCCCTCACCGGCGGGCCGAGTTCACTCACTTCCCCAGGTTCCCCTGGTCGGTCCTGCGCCACTCCGATGTCCCGTCGGGATGTCGGTGGTACTCCCACGCCGCGTAATCCCCATCCGCCTCGACCACCGTCACGTGATCGGCGAAACCGTCGTGGTCGTAGTCGGACCAGATGGTGGTGTCGTGGGGGGTGGCGTCGGTCAGGGAGTCGACTACTCCGTCGCCGTCCAGGTCTTGGGACGGGGTGTGGAGCTCGACCGGGCCGAGGCCGCCCAGGGGGGAATGGGCGTCGATGTCGGGTAGGCCGAGGCCGGGGATGTCGCCCGAGGTGACCATGGGACTCCTCCTCAAACGGAAAACTCGCGGATGACGGCGCGGCGGGGTTGCCACCATCCTGTCATCCGCGAGCGGTTGCCGGAGCGGTCGGGCCCTACTTCTTGGGCATGATCAGCCACAGGACCAGGTAGAGGAGGAACTGGGGGCCGGGCAGCAGGCAGGAGACGACGAAGACCAGACGGACGACGTTGGCGTTCCAGCCGAAGTACTCGGCGATGCCACCGCAGACGCCTGCGATCCATGTGTCGCTGGTCGAACGGGTGAAGCGGCGGGCGGGGGCAGTCATTGTGTGTTGCCTTCCTCGGGAAGTGGTGATGACTCCACTGTGCCGAGCCGGGACCCCGGCCCGCATCGGTCGGCAGACCCATCCGCACCCTGATTTCCGGCGGGCCCGATCTCAGGGTCCGACCCCGAGGCGGGCAGACTTAGGCGGTGAGCACGACATTGCAAGCCACCGGTCTGTCCGCCGGCCACGCCGAGCGGACGCTGTTCGCCGACCTCGATTTCACCCTCGCGCCCGGCGATGTGATCGGGCTGGTCGGGGTCAACGGCGCGGGCAAGTCGACGCTGCTGCGGATGCTGGCCGACGGGGTGGCCGGCGAGGGCAGCATCACGCTCAGCCCGCCGGACGCGACGGTCGGGTATCTGACGCAGGAGCCGGAGCGGATCGAGGGCGAGACGGTCCTCGAGTTCCTGGCCCGCCGGACCGGGGTCGCGCACGCGCAGCAGGTGATGGACGCCGCGGCGGAACGGCTCGGTGACGGCGGGGACGACGATTATTCGCCCGCTCTCGAGCACTGGCTGGCACTCGGCGGCGCGGATCTGGACCAGCGCGCCGAGGAGGTGGCCGCCGATCTCGGGCTCACCCACGGACTGGTCAGCGGCCTGGATACCCCGATGACGGGACTGTCCGGCGGTCAGGCCGCCCGCGCGGGGCTGGCTTCGGTGTTGTTGTCGCGCTTCGACATTCTGCTGCTCGACGAGCCGACCAACGATCTGGACCTCGACGGCCTGGACCGGCTGGAGCGCTTCGTCACAGGTGTCCGGGTGCCCCTGATGGTGATCAGCCATGATCGGGAGTTCTTGGCGCGCACCGTGAATCGGGTGCTGGAGCTGGATCTGGCCCAGCAGCAGGTCGGGCTCTACGACGGCGGGTACGAGGCGTACCTGGCCGAGCGGGAGATCGCCCGCAAACACGCCCGCGAGGCCTACGACGAATTCGCCGACACCAAGGCTGGTTTGGAGGCGCGGGCGCAGATGCAGCGCAACTGGCTCGAGCACGGCGTGCGCAATGCGCGGCGCAAGGGCAAGAACGACTCGGACAAGATGGGCCGCAAGACCCGCGCCGAGTCCACCGAGAAGCAGGCCGCCAAGGCCCGGCAGACCCAGCGCCGGATCGAGCGGCTGGACGTGGTCGAGGAGCCGCGCAAGGAGTGGGAGCTGCGGATGGAGATCGCGACCGCGCCCCGCAGCGGCGCGGTGGTGGCGACCGCGGCGAACGCCGTCGTGCGGCGCGGCGATTTCGTCCTCGGGCCGATCACCACACAGATCGACTGGGCCGACCGGATCGTGCTGACCGGCGCCAACGGTTCGGGCAAGTCCACCCTGCTCGGTTTGCTGCTGGGTAAGATCGCGCCCGATTCCGGTTCGGCCGCACTGGGTTCCGGTGTGCTGATCGGCGAGGTCGATCAGGCTCGCGGGCTGTTCCGCGGACCCGACGCCCTGGCCGACACCTTCAGCGCCGCGATGCCCGAGTGGCCCGATGCCGACGTGCGCACGCTGCTGGCGAAATTCGGCCTGCGCGGTCCACACGTGACCAGGGCCTGCGACACCCTGTCGCCCGGCGAGCGCACCCGCGCCGCGCTGGCGCTGCTGCAGGCGCGCGGCGTGAACCTGCTGGTCCTGGACGAGCCGACCAACCACCTCGACCTGCCCGCCATCGAACAGCTCGAGCAGGCCGTCGAATCCTTCACCGGCACGCTGATTCTGGTGACGCATGATCGCCGGATGCTGGATTCTGTTCGTGCGACCCGCCGTTGGCACATGACGAGCGGGACGCTCACCGAGGGTTAGGACGTTGCATGGACATCGCGCTGGGGATCGACACCCGCGTCACGCTGCTCGTCACCGGGCTGATCTTCCTGAGCGCCCTGCTGCTCGGGGTGTGGAAGTACCAC
The DNA here is from genome assembly GCF_038752175.1 of Nocardia sp. No.11. Classification (NCBI taxonomy): domain Bacteria; kingdom Bacillati; phylum Actinomycetota; class Actinomycetes; order Mycobacteriales; family Nocardiaceae; genus Nocardia; species Nocardia sp. No.11. The sequence goes on from NZ_JBCGFB010000041.1 coordinate 17,929, forward strand.
GGCATCCGCACCTCCGCCGCGGGCGCGGCGCACGTCTACGTCGACATCGCGCATCGGGCGGCGCTGCTGTATTCCTTCGCCGGCGTGCTGCTCGCGGTGTTCACCGAGCTCAGCGCGTGGCCGACGGTGGTCAACCTGAGCGCCGACCTGGTGATTCTCGCGTTCTTCGCGGGCGCGATCGCCAGTTACGCGCTGCACGGGTGGCGGCGCGACACGACCAACCAGTTCGCCGGGCGGATCCCCGCCGAACTGCGGCTGTCGATGTACGGGCTGATGGTGGGCGAGATCGTCGGGTTCCTGGTGCTGTTCAGCGGATTCGCCGTCGGCCAGTTCTGATCAGAACGACTGCACCACGGCCGCTTCCGCGGCACCGAACAGGTCGATGTCGGACCCGAGTTTCGCGCCGATCAGTCCGGCGAGACCGGTCACGAACAGGATCGCCACGACGACGATGAACGACCGGGAGCGCGGCACCCGTGGCACGGGGAAGGAATACCCGCGCGACGGTTCGCCGACCGGCTCGTAGTGCTCGACCGGCTGACCGTAGCCCTCGTCGCGGATCGGGACGGTGTGCGAATACCCCTGCGGCACATCCCGGCACCCCGGCCGGCCGCACGCGCCACCGCAGCGGTGGTAGGGATCGGGCTCGCCGTAGTCGACCGGGTAGCGGTCCTCGTCGCGGTAGTTCCGGGCAGACAGCGGCGGCATGAATCGGCCCCCTTCGAATCGTGCTGCGCGCCAAACTATCCGGTGCGCCGAGCAGCACACGCGCCACCGGCACACAGGTCCTACGGCGTATGCCGATAGTAGATGGGCCGGGCGCGACCCGCCAGGTGGAGTCAGACTGCCGCGACCCGTTTGGCCAGATCGTCGGCGAGCTGACGCGCCTGCGCCGGGTCGGTGGCCTCGACCATCACCCGCACCAGCTGCTCGGTTCCGCTGGGCCGCAACAGCACCCGGCCGGACTCGCCGAGAATCCGCTCGGCCTCGGCGACCGCGTCCCGCACCTCGGGAGCGGCGGCGACCGCGGCCTTGTCGCTGACCGGCACGTTCACCAGTACCTGCGGCACGGTGCTCATCACCGCGGCCAGCTCGCTCAGCGGACGCCCGGTCTGGGCCATCCGCGCCATCAGCCGCAGGCCGGTGAGCACGCCGTCACCGGTGGTGCCGTAGCTCGGGAACACGACGTGCCCGGACTGCTCGCCACCGAGGCTGAACCCGCCGCGACGCAGCTCTTCGAGCACGTAGCGGTCGCCGACGGCGGCCGTGAGCACGGTGATCCCGGCGGCGCGCATGGCGATGTGCAGGCCCAGGTTGCTCATCACGGTCGCGACCAGGGTGTCGGCGACGAGCTCGCCCGACTCCCGCATCGCCAGCGCCAGCACGGCCATGATCGCGTCACCGTCGACGATCTCGCCCGCGGCGTCCACCGCCAGGCACCGGTCGGCGTCGCCGTCGAGGGCGATGCCCAGGTCGGCGCCGTGGGCGAGGACGGCGGCGCGGACCGCGTCGAGATGGGTCGAGCCGCAGCCGTCGTTGATGTTGAGGCCGTCGGGTTCGGCGTTGATCGCGATCACCGTCGCGCCCGCCTCCCGGTACACCTGCGGCGCCACCTCCGAGGCCGCGCCGTGCGCGCAGTCGACGACGACGGTCAGGCCGGACAGGTCCTGGCCGGTGGACTCGAGCAGGTGCTCGACATAGCGTTCATGGGTGCCCTCGACGGTGTAGTCGCCGCGCACGCGGCCGATGCCCGCACCGGTCGGACGCACCGTGACGCCCTCGGTGATCAGCGCTTCGATCCGCTGTTCCACGGCGTCGTCGAGCTTGTGCCCGCCCGCCGCGAAGATCTTGATGCCGTTGTCGGGCATGGGATTGTGCGAGGCGGAGATCATCACGCCGAAGCACGCGTCGTAGAGGCCGGTCAGGTACGCCACGGCCGGGGTGGGCAGCACACCCACCGAGAGGACATCGACACCGACGGAGGTCAGGCCCGCGGTCACCGCGGCCTCGAGCATCTCGCCGCTGGCCCGCGGATCCCGGCCGAGCACCGCGACCGCGCGCTTCTTGCCGCGCGAGAGCACCTGCGCGGCCGCACCCGCGACGCGCATCGCCAGTTCCGGGCTCAGTGACTCGTTGGCGAGCCCGCGAACACCGTCTGTGCCGAACAGCCGTCCCATAAAACCCTCTACTGGTAGTAGGTCCCCGAATACAGCACGAGAGCAGGCGACCAGCCGTGCTGGAAGCCTGCTCTCGCACACGTGCTCCACCGACCGAGCCCCTCCCCGCTCTCGCGGGCAGCATACCTAGCGTATGCGCGGGACGGTGGCCGGCAGTGCGTAAATCAGCGCTTCGAGTACTGAGGCGCCTTACGGGCCTTCTTCAGACCGTACTTCTTACGCTCGGTGGCGCGCGGGTCACGAGTCAGGAAGCCGGCACGCTTGAGCGCGGGGCGATCCTCGGGGGTGACCTCGATCAGCGCGCGGGCGATGGCCAGACGCAGAGCGCCTGCCTGACCCGACGGGCCGCCACCGACCAGGCGAGCGAAGATGTCGAAGCTCTCGACACGCTCGACGGTGACCAGCGGGGACTTCACGAGCTGCTGGTGCACCTTGTTCGGGAAGTAGTCCTCGATGGTGCGGCCGTTGAGCACGAAGTTGCCCGAGCCGGGAACCAGGCGCACGCGAACGACGGCTTCCTTACGGCGGCCGACGGTCTGCACCGGGCGATCGATCACGATCGGGGCGTAGGTGGCCTCTTCGACGTACTCGGCTTCGTAGCCTTCGCCGTCTTCGACAACCTCGACCACGGTCTCGTCGACCACGTCGTACTCTTCGTTGAACTCTTCAGGAGCGGTCACTGGGCCACCTGCTTGATCTCGAACGGAACCGGCTGCTGCGCGGCGTGGGGGTGGTTCGGGCCTGCGTAGACCTTCAGCTTGCCCGCGATCGCGTTACCCAGCTTGTTCTTCGGGATCATGCCCTTGACGGCCTTCTCCACGAGACGATCGGGACGGGTCGCCAACACCTCGCCGACAGTGCGCGACTTGAGGCCGCCCGGGTGTCCGCTGTGGTGGTGGATGAGCTTGTCCTGCTTCTTGTTGCCGGAGATGGCAACCTTGTCCGCGTTGATGATGATGACGAAGTCGCCACCATCGACGTGCGGGGCGTAGGTCGGCTTGCCCTTGCCGCGCAGCAGGCCAGCGGCCTGCACGGCAAGACGGCCGAGGACTACGTCAGTGGCGTCGATGACGTACCACTTACGGGTCACGTCACCCGCCTTGGGGCTGTACGTAGGCACAGTCGTTCCCTGTCTGTCGTCGGTGTTGCCGGCCACGGGTGTGGTTCGAGAGCGTCCCGGCGGCCGGTGGAGACCCGGGACTTCGAGGAGACGCCGATCCGCGAACGGTTCGGCGTTCCACACGCCAGCGAGCCACGATACCAGCTACGCATCACACCACCACAATCGGGCGAGCGGCTAGATCACCACCGGCGGGCCGGGGTCGGTCGCGCCCGCGGGCCCGGGGATCAGGTAGCGCAGCGTATCGATGCCCGGGGTGACGCAGGCGTTGTCCTCGATCAGGCCGCCGCCGCGCGCGCTCGCGATGCCCTCCGGCGGGACCGTGTTCGCGTACGGGGTGAACGCGCAGGTCACCCGCTCCCCCTCGGCCGCGACCGCGGGACCGGCGGCATTCGCGTGCAGGCCCGTCGCCGCCAGTGCGACCATGCCGAGCACCGCCGGTGCCCCGAAGAAGCCCTTCTTCACCTTGCCCATCAGCTTGCCGCGGCGATCGTCGTCGTCGGGCTCGGCCAGCGCGTGCCGCGGCGATCCGCTCGCCTGCGCGGGCGGTCCGGCGACGATGCCCGCGGGGCTCGGCGGCTGACCGGTCTGCGGCGCCGGGGCGCCCCAGCCGACCTGCGCGGCATACCCCTGGCCGGGGTGCTGTGTCTCGGGATAGTCGTCTTCGTCCAGGTCCGGCTCGGTGACCAGCAGATGCGCAGCACCGAGGACCAGCGCGTGCATCGGGTGATCGGCCACGTGCAGGCGCTGGCCGAGGTGGTTCTGGAAGGCCAGCCGCAGCGCGTCGTTGAAGCAGACATTGCCCGCCAGCAGCACCGTCGAGGTGTCGGCGCCGATCGAGCGGGCCGCCGCCATCGCCTCGATCACCACATTGTCGGCCGAGCGGGCATCGCGCAGCGCCTCCGCGGTCACCGCGACCTCGACCGATTCGGTCGGCTGCTCGTCGTCGCCGTGCACCGCGACGACCAGCAGCGTGCGGCCGTCGGAGTACACGCCGGTCGCGCCGATGCCGTGCCGGTGCCGCTCGCTGGGCGGCGAGACCAGCCCGAGCGCGCGCACGTAGCCCGACAGCGCGACGCTCTCCGGCAGCGGCTCGACCACCACGTCGAGTTGCTCGACGAGCGCGGCGTAGGTGTCGACCTTCTCCTCGGGCCAGCTGTCCGGATACGGCAGCGCGACCAGCTGCGGCTTGCCGCGCAGGTACTTGCCGACCGCGGCCAGCGGGTTGTAGAGCCGAGCCCGGAACACCAGCTCGGCGGGCCAGGTGGCGCCGGCGATGACGATCTGCGGGTGCCCGAGGATGTCGCGCACGTCGGCGATCGCCATGCCGAGATCCGGTCGCTGCCGGTCGACACCTGCGGTGTGCAGCCTGCCCGCGGCGTCGGCGAGCAGATAGGCGGGTGGGGTGTAGGTGCCCTCCACCTGAACCGGGCGGATCGGAGTCTCACCGCCGCCCGCGGCAACGGACACCACATCCCACCCCAGATGCAGGGCCCCAACTCGAACGGTCACAGGCTCAAGTGTGCCCGGTCGGCGGGCGACACGCGCAGCATGCCCGCCGATATGGCCCTGACCTTGCGATCCCCGCTCATGCGGTGCCCGCTCAGGCATGCTCGGGCACCCTCCGTGGTGACGCGAGCTGCCGCCTCCGGGCGCTGACCGCTCATGCGGTGCCCGCTCAGGCATGCTCGGGCACCCTCCGTGGTGACGCGAGCTGCCGCCTCCGGGCGCTGACCGCTCATGCGGTGCCCGCTCAGGCATGCTCGGGCACCCTCCGTGGTGACGCGAGCTGCCGCCTCCGGGCGCTGACCGCTCATGCCTGCGACTTCTTCAGGCGTAGCCGGCTCCAGGTGATGACCGCCAGAATCGAGGTGATCACGATCAACAGCACGATGTCGAGGATCCAGATCCCCGGCTTGTGTTCCCAGAGCGGATCCTCCTGCGCACCGATGACCAGCTCGCGAAGGTCGACGGTCGCCGCGCCCGCGGCGTAACCCCAGCGCGACGGGAACAGGTACGACACCTGCTCGAGGCCGACCCGGTCGGTCACCGGGATCAGGCCGCCCGCCATCACCAGCTGCACCATGATCATCACCACGAGCATCGGCATGACCTGCTCGTTGGACTTGGCCAGGCTCGACATCAGCAGACCGAACACCACACAGCAGACCGCGGTCATCGCGATGTCGAAGTACAGCTCGACGCTGCCGTTCGGGATCAGCGCGCCCTCCGGCGGCGCCTTCTTGCCGAGGAAGGTGATGCCGACCAGCACCGCCGACTGCAGGAACGCGGTCACGCTGAACACCACGATCTTGGCCATCAGATACGCCGACGGCAGCAGGCCGACCGCGCGCTCGCGATAGAAGATCGACCGCTCACCGACCAGGTCGCGCACGGTCAGCGTGGCGCCCATGAAGCACGCGCCGAGGATCAGCACGACCAGCAGCTGCTGCGCCTCGCCACCGCTGGATCGCGCGAACGATCCGTCCGGCTGGGCGATCAGCGGCCCCTCGGTGAAGCCGTCGCTACCGGGCACCACCAGCGACAACGCGCCGAGGATGAACGGCAGCACCACCAGGAAGATCAGATAGCCCCGGTCGGCGAAGATCAATCGCAACTGCCTGCGCGCCAGCGTGCTGAACTGGCGCATCCCGCTCGACTGCGGTGGCGCGCCCGCGTTGCCGCGGTTCAGCGGCGCGGGTGGCGGCGGCGGTGGCACGTAGGCCTGCCTGGAGCGATAGGCCGCGAAGGCCTGGTCCGGGTTGGCCGCGACCTTGGCGAAGATCTCGGCCCAGTCGGTCGTGCCGAGCGCGGCGCCGACGCCACCGGGGTGGCCGGCGAAGGCGGTCTTGCCGCCCGGCGCGAGCAGCACCACCTGATCGCACATGTCCAGGCAGGCGACCGAGTGGGTCACCACGATCACCACGCGACCGGCGTCGGCCAGTTCGCGCAGCATCTGCATGACCTGCCGGTCCAGTGCCGGGTCCAGGCCCGAGGTCGGCTCGTCGAGGATCAGCAGCGACGGACCGGTCAGCAGCTCCATCGCCACCGACGCGCGCTTGCGCTGACCGCCGGAGAGCCGGTCGACGCGGGTGTCGGCGTGCTGGGTGAGCGAGAGCTCCTGCAGGACGCCGTCGATCACCTGCTGGCGGTCGGCCTTGGTGGTATCGGGCGGCAGCCGCAGTTCGGCGGCGAAGCCGAGGGCCTGGCGGACGGTGAGCTGACGGTGCAGCACGTCGTCCTGCGGGACCATGCCGATACGGGAGCGCAGCGCCTCGTACTCGGCGTGCAGGTTGCGGCCCTCGAAGGTGACCACACCGCCGGAGGGCTGGGTGCTGCCCGCGATCAGCTTCGACAGCGTCGACTTGCCCGCGCCCGAAGGGCCGATCAACGCGGTCAGCGTGCCACGACCGGCCTGCATGTTGACGTCGACGAGCAGTTGCTTGTTGCCCTCGACGGTGAAACCGACCCCGTGCACCGTCAGACCGAGCTCGGCGACCGGCTTCTGCCGATGCGCCAGCGCGCCCTGGGTGACGACGAAGTCGATATTGCCGATGGTGACGATATCGCGCTCGCGCAGCACCGTGCGCTGCTGACGGTGACCGTTGACGAAGGTGCCGTTGGCCGACCCGAGGTCCTCGATGACCAGGCCCTCGTTCGAGGACACCAGGCGCGCGTGCTTGCGCGAGGCCAGCGGATCGTTGACGACGATCTGATTGTCGGAGGTTCGGCCGATGCTCAGGCCGCCGGGCGGAATGCGATCGCCGCGCGCCACCGGCTCGGTGGAGGCCGACTTGCGCACGGGCGGCAGCATCGAGGAGTCGGCGCGGCGGGTCATGTTGATGTTGTCCTGCGGCGCCATCGGCTGGGACGGCAGCTGCGAGGTCGGCACGTACTGCGGCTGCTGCGGCGCCGGTCTGGACGGCGGTTGGTAGGGCTGCTGCTGCGGACGTTGCGGCGGACGTTGCTGTTGCTGCGGCTGCGACGGCGGTGCGAGCATCGTCGCGGCATGCCGCGACGACGGCGCCGCGGGCACCAGATGCAGCAACGGCCCACTGATAGCGTCCCCCAGACGCACCTGTGTGGGCCGATCGATCGACACAGGCTGACTCAGCCTGCGCGCGTCGACGAAAACGCCATTGGTGCTGCCGTTGTCGGCGAGCACCCACGCGCCGTTCTGGAAACGCAGAGTGGCGTGCACGCGCGAGACCAGCGGACTGTCCACGAACAGCGTCACTTCGGGCGCCCGGCCCATGGTGATCTGCTGGCTCGCTTCGAAGACTCGTTCGGTTCCATCATGGCGCACGGTGATGGTCTGCGCCCCCGGTGAAGACATGGAGCGGATACTATGCCATCGCCCGGACATCGGCGGTGCCCCCGAGACGGCTTCAGTCCCGATCCGGCGATCGACCTGCACAAGTATCCGGCCGACCAGGGGGACTGATGCCGAAACCCCAAGTGCTCATTGCGATCACCGCCGTGCTATGCGCGTTGCTGAGTGCGGGCTGCACGCGGGCGATCGACGGCCACGGGGTCTCGATCTACGACGACCCGTTCCAGGTGGCCGGGCTGCCGACCACCGGCGGCCCGAACGGCCCGCGGCCGAACGTGCCGGATTCGGCGCTGACCGCGTCCAACGGCGACGGCGGCGAGGTCGACGCGCTGGCACTCAACGCGATCGACGATATCCAGTCGTATTGGAAGGACGCCTTCGGCGTCGAGTTCCGCGGCGAGACCTTCGAGCCGGTCGAGAAGCTGGTGTCCTGGAACGCCAGGGCCTCGCGCAACCAGGCGATCGAATTCTGCAAGGAGACCACCTACCACCTGGTCAACGCCGCCTACTGCCGCAGCGACAACTCCATCGGCTGGGACCGCGCGATGCTGCTGCCCACCATGAGCGAGACCTTCGGGAAGATGTCGGTGGTCATGGTGCTGGCCCACGAGTACGGCCACGCCATCCAGACCATGGCCAAGCTGGTCACCAAGAAGACCCCGGTCCTGGTCAAGGAACAGCAGGCCGACTGCTTCGCCGGCGCGTTCATGCGCCACGTCGCCGAGGGCAAGTCCAAGCACTTCACGATCAACACCTCCGACGGCCTGAATTCCGTCCTGGCCGCGACGGTTTCGATCCGCGACTCCGACCCCGACGACCCCGAGAGCGTGCACGGCTCGGCCTTCGAGCGTGTCACCGCGGTGCAGATCGGCTTCACCGACGGCCCGCGCGGCTGCAAGGGCATCGACGACGAGGAGATCGACCAGCGCCGCGGCAACCTGCCGCAGAGCTTCTCCGGCGACCAGGGCCGCGGCGAGTACCCGATCTCCAAGGAGAACCTGGTCGAGCTGAGCAAGGCGCTGCAGTCGATCCTGCCGGTCGAGGACGTTCCGACCTACGAATACTCCGGCGCCAGGATCGACTGCAAGGACGGCACCGCTACCGAACCGGTCACCTACTGCCCGGCCAGGAACGTCATCGCCACCGACGTGCCCGCGCTGGCGCAGCGCGGCTCGGTCGACACCGACGACGACGGCCCGCTCCCGGTCAAGGTCAGCGGCGACTACAACGGCTATGTCGTGTTCATCTCCCGCTACACCCTCGCCGTGCAGCGCAGTCACGGCCAGGCGCTGACGGGCGCGAAGACCGGTCTGCGCGCGGCCTGCCTGTCCGGTGTCGTCACCGGCAAGCTGGCCCAGCCCGGCCGCCCGGTCAGCCAGGGCGATATCCAGCTCTCGGCCGGCGACCTCGACGAGGCCGTCTCGGGCCTGCTCACCGACGGCCTGGCCGCCAGCGACACCGAGGGCAACACCGTCCCCAGCGGCTTCTCCCGCGTCGACGCCTTCCGGGCGGGCGTGCTCAACGGCGAGACCACCTGCTTGTCGCGGTACAGCTGAAGTGTTGGAGCGCTGGCGCGCTCGAGGTCGCGGCCCCTCCGGTCCCGTCGGTCAGGTGCCGTGGCTTGCTCCTTCGTCGCGGACGCCACGGCACCTGACCGACGGGACGGCCGCGACGGCAGGCTTCGCCTGCCTGCCCTCCCTAGAGGTCGGGCCTGGTGGCTGGGTTCAGGGCGCCGGCTGACCCGCCCCTCCGTGGGGTCGGGCGTGGTGGTGTGCGGCTCTNAGGTCGGGCCTGGTGGCTGGGTTCAGGGCGCCGGCTGACCCGCCCCTCCGTGGGGTCGGGCGTGGTGGTGTGCGGCTCTGTCAGCCGAACGGGGGTGGTGCGGCCGGCTCGAAGCGCAGGACACGGTTGCCGATCATCACCTCGGTGCCCGGGATCAGCACCATCGGCTGGTTCGGGGTGAGCCGGATCCAGTCGCGGTAGCCGGGCAGGCGGGTACGGGTGCCGTTGGTCGAACCGCGGTCGACGAGCTGGACGTCCCAACTCACCAGGTGCACTTCGGCGTGCGCGCGGGACATGCCGCCGGAGGTGTCGTCGACGCGCAGCGGGATGAGCCCGCGCTGGGCGGCTTCGGAGTTCTCCGGGTCGCGGCCGATCACCGCGTCGGCGGCGAGCAGGTAGGTCATGCCGTCGTCGAGGACGAGCATGCCCAGCGGCGGACGCACCACCTCGCTGAGCGCCTGGGTCTGGTCGACCGGCATGCCGCAGACCGTGCAGAACGCCGAGCGCGGATCACTGGGATGCGCACGCGCGCACTTGAATCCCATCACCTTGACCGTGAGCACCGTCGACCTGGCCGTCGCCTCGAGGCGGCGCTGCAGGTCCGGGTCGGGTTCAGGCGCGGGGTTGGTGCCCGCGTTCCTGGTCTCGGCGTTGTGCGGGTCGACGGCCGCGTGCGCCGGTCCGGTGGCACCGGTGGCCGCGTCCATCAGCGACGTCGCCGGCTGCATCCCGGTGGCGGGCGGCTCGGCCGGACGCGAATCCGCCTGCGCCGGACGTGGTTCCCGATCGATGCGGGCGGTGGGCGGTGGTGGCCTGCGCGTGCCCGCCGCCGGTTCGGCGGTGCGGACCCGGGAGCGGGTCCCGTTGGACCACACCACGGCGCCGCCCGCCTGCGCGATCCCCTCCACCAGCCACCCGACACCGCGCTCCGGCGGCAGATCGGGAATGCGGCCCTTGGCGTCGTCGACGAACAGCGCGACCGCGGTGGCCGGCTCGGAGGCCACCCGGTCGACGGTGAACGCGGCGTCGCTGCCCCGGTAGTACTCCGCGGTGCCGTCCCCGGCGAGCACCGCCGTCACCGCGCCGTGCAGGAAGATCGCGACCCCGCCGTTGTCGGCGCTCGAGAGCACCCCGAAATCGATCGGCGTGCCCGGCGAGATCTGCTCGGCGTACTTCATCAGCCAGCGCGTCGCCTCCCGCGCGACCACCGACCCCGGTCCGCCCGGCGCTTCCTCGGCGGCGGCGCGCACGAGCTCGGCCAGCGATTCCAGCGCGACCGCCGCGGTGTCGTCGGGAGTGAGCCTGCCGTGCCCGCGATGGGCGACCACGATCACCGCGCCCGCGACACGCGCGACCGCGTGACTTCCGAGCACGACTTCGACCTGCCGATCCCTCACAGGTATCGGCCTCTACCGGAACCGCGCAGCAGGGTCGTCGCCATGTCCTCCAGACTATGGCAAACCCGCCCACATAGGTCCCCCTGGGCGGCGTTGGTCCGGTAACTTCAAGGGACCGCGGGAGGAACATCAAGGGGCACCGATGATCTATTCGACGAAGATCCGTATCGCGTCCGCACTCTGTGGTGCCATGATCGCCGCCGCCCTCACCGGCTGCGCGGTCACCGGAACCCCGGTCGCCGCCGAACCCGATGTGCGCGGCCTGGAGACGGGCACCTACGCCACCGATCACCACAGCTACGACGACACCGCGGGCAGTCGGGGCGCGCTCGTCGAGGGCACCCGCATGTCGGCGGCCGTCATCCCCGCCGTGCGGATCGATCCGTCGCTGTCCCACGGCCGCGGCGGCACCGTGGTCCCCGATGTGGAGCGTGCGCTCGACTTCGTCGCCAATGTCTCCAAACCTGTTCTGGAGAACCGTAAATTCGTCACCGGCTACGCCGCTCTTGGCTCCGACAAGCCCGATCCGTCGGGCCAGAAGCGCCCCGCGGCCGACGCGACCGCTGTGACCACCGCTGTCTTCCGTTTCCCGGATGCCACCGCGGCGACCCTCGCCGCCCGCGAACTCGAGGACGTCGACCTGGCGGTGTCACCGGACAACCGCAAGCTCCCCTCGACCAAATACCCCGAGGCCTACGTCCATTGGCGCCCGAACGTGCCGACCATCGGCGCGTTCCTGGCACACAAGGAGTTCGTGATCTCGCTGTTCATCCAGCGCCCGCGCGCCGACTCCGCCGACCTCACCGCCTGGGTCGACAAGACCCTCGCCGCCGAACTCACCCAGCTCGCCACCTTCACCCCCACCCCCTTCGACAAACTCGGCGATCTGCCGATCGACCCGGAGCGCCTCCTGGCCCGCGCCGTGGTCGAGGACCGGTCCGGCGAGCACCCCGACCAACACTCCTTCGCCGTCTACAACCCTGCCCACCTGGTCAACAACGCCGACGACCAGACCACCCGCCAGCGCCTGGTCGAGTCCACCGGCGCCGAGGCCGTCGCCCTGGTCGACGGCGGCTCCATCACCCGCGTGCGCGACCTGGCCGCCGCCAAGGCCCTGATGACCGGCCTCATCGACAGCGCGGGCCACTACGACACCCTGCCCGCCCCTACCGACATCCCCGGCGCCAAATGCCTGCAACTCAACAACCAGGGCGACGCCGAGGAAGAGTACAAATACCGCTGCTACGTCCCGTACAAGCGCTATCTCGGCATCGTCAGTTCCGACCAGGAACCCGACGTCCGCCAGAAGATCTCCGCCCAGTACGCCCTGCTCGCGAATAGTTTGTGAGTCCGTAGCCGCACCACGGCCCCACCCATCCCCGAATTCGGTGACGTAGTATTCCGCCGACCATCGTTTCGGGGAGGAATGATCGAGTTGCGAGCCACGAGATCAGCCAGGACCGCGTGCGCCGCGCTGGCGGCCACCGTGCTGGCAGGTGTCGTCGTGGCATGCGGCACCGGCGACGAACCGTCCGGCGCGAGCGATAGTCCGGTGGATATCGCCACCCTCGATGTCGGCGCCTACGCGACGCAGCCACGGCAGGTCGGCACGGTCGCGAACCAGGACCAGGCGCGATTCATCGAAGCCGAGCGGCTCGGCGACCACGTTCCCACGCCCGCCGACGTCGACGCGCGCTTCATCCACACCAATCCGTCGATCGCCACGGTGTTCATCGACGCCGAGGCCTCGCTCGGCAAGATCATGGCGGTCGATCGATTCGGCGAGATCGCGCCGGATTTCATCGGCGGTTTCGTGAGTTCGGCGCAGACCGCGCCCGACAACAAAGGCATCGACATGGTCAATGCCGTGATGATCTTCCCCGACGAGCAGAAAGCCGCCGCCGCGGCGACCGCCCTGGAACGACTCGATTTCGGCTACGCGCCGAACAACCAGCCGCTCGAGATTCCCGGCTATCCCGCCGCGAAAGCGCATTGGCAGCCCGACCAGCAATCGATCGGATCCTGGTTCGCCACCGGCCATCTCGTGATCTACACCTGGTTCTACGACTACCTGAAGATCTATCTGGAAAAGGTGGACAAACAGGCTCTGCTCGACCTGACCCGCAAGAGCCTCGACACCATCGTGCCCTCGGTCGCGAAATTCACCCCCACCCCCGTCGACAAACTGATGACGCTGCCGCGTGACCGCGAGAACATGCTCGGCCGCACCGCCCCACGGCCGCGCGAGGATTCGTGGATCAACCCGCCAGGGGTGTACGCGGGCCGCACCGCGCGGCACTTCTCCTCCGACCCGGAGAGTACGACGAAGATGATCGCCGACAACGGCGTCGACCTGTTCGCCAACGACGGCTCCGACGTCTACCGCGCGCGTGACATCGCCGGCGCGCAGGCGGTGCGCGACGAACTCGGCGGCCTGACCCGCAAGTTCACCGCCGCGGACCCACCCAAGAATCTGCCGAGCGCCAAGTGCAAGGAATACATCGGCCGGGAGAAGCTCGCCGTCCGCTTCTACTGCGCGGTGTCCTACGACCGCTACGCCGCCTACGTCTGGTCGAACCAGCTCCTCGATGCCCAGCAGCGCATCTCCGCCCAGTACGCCCTGCTGGTGAACGCCCGATGACCGTCCGCAAGCGCACCGCCGCGGTGCTGATCGCCGCCCTGCTGACCGCCGTCCTCACCGCCTGCGGTGCCACCGTGTCCGGCACCGGCGTGCCGGGCGAGATCGATGTCCGCACTCTCGATGTCGGCGCGTACCCGGTCGAACCGCCCAACGCCCACGACGACGATCCCATCCCGGCCTTCTACGAGATGTACAAGCTGGCGGCCATGCGGATCGCCGACTACGCGATCACCGCCTACGACATCGACCCGCAGATGATCTACGGCAACCGCGCCGACGCCGACAACGCCCGGTTGCTGCCGGCCGAACTCGGCAACCAGACCGCGATGTCGGCCATCGCGCAGAAGCACAAGATGCTCTACGGCTTCCATTCCAGCGGCGCGTCGAAGGATCTCAGCGTCAGTACCAGCGACACCTGGCCGACCAAGAAGGACAGCAACCGCCTTACCGCGACCACGATGATCCTGCAGTTCCCCGACGGCGAGCGGGCCACCGCGGCGGCCAAGGAATTCCACGACGCCGATTTCGCCGCGCAGGAGGGGCGCAACCAGCCGGTGTCACTGCCGAAATACCCTGCCGCCCATGCGCAGTGGCGCCCCGACGCGCCGTTCGTGCGGGTCGTGCTGCCGCAGGGTCCGTATGTGATCGCCTTCCTGCTCTCGGTGGCGACGCCCGACCTGCCCGCGCTCACCGCCCTCGCCGAGTCGGCGCTCACCAAGCAGATCGAGTCGCTGGCCCAGACCACGCCGCTGACCGACGAACAGCTCATGACCCTGCCCTGGGACCCCGATCATCTCCTGATGCGCACCCTCAACCCCGACGAACTGACCAGCCCCGAGAGCTCGTCCTTCCTGGTCACCGGCGCGCACGGCATTCTGCATTACTCCGGCGGACCGCTCCCGGATCACCGCCAGTACATCGAGCAGCAGCTGACGAAGATGAACGCCCAGCAGGTCGCTCTGTCGTGGGGCTCGATCGGCATCCGCACGCCCGACGCCGAGACAGCGCGCCGCGCGGTGTCGGAGAAGCTGTTCCTCTGGCCCACCGCGACCGATGTCGCCCCGCCGCCCAACCTCACCGACGCGACCTGTGTGGAGAACAAACAGCTGGCCGCGAAGAAGCGTTTCAGCTGCCTGCTCGCCTACAAGCAGTACGTCGGGATCGTCAGCAGCGAGCAACTCCTCGACGCTCAGCAACGCGCTGCCGCGCAGTACGCCGTCTTCGCCAACAGCCGGTGATCTGCGCACTGCGGGTCGACGGGGTGGCCAGTATGCTCCCGCCGGAGCGCGGCACACGGAACGAGTCAGGAGACCGAAAGAGATGACGATGAGCCCGGGCACCATCGTCGGTGGCTACCGCATCATCCGCAAGCTGGGCGCGGGCGGCATGGGTTCGGTCTATCTGGCCGCGCATCCGAGCCTGCCGCGCACCGACGCGCTCAAGATCCTCAGCCCCGAACTCAGCCGCGACCCCGAGTTCCGCGCCCGCTTCGAACGCGAAGCCAATCTCGCCGCCGGCCTGGACCACCCGAATATCGTCTCGGTCTACAACCGCGGCGAGGAGAACGGCCAACTGTGGATCGCCATGCAGTACGTCGACGGCACCGACGCCGCCGCCGAACTCGCCCGCGACCCGCACGCGATGACCCCGCTGCGCGCCCTGCGCATCACCACCGAGGTCGGCAAGGGCCTCGATTTCGCACACCACCGCGGCCTGCTGCATCGCGACGTCAAACCCGCGAACTTCCTGCTCTCGGACACCTACGGCGACGACGAGCGAGTGCTGCTCACCGACTTCGGCGTGGCCAAGTCGACCGACGACGCCTCCGAGCTCACCCAGACCGGCAGCTTCCTGGCCACCATCGCCTATGCCCCGCCGGAACAGCTGTCGGGCGGTCACCTCGATCACCGCGCCGACGTCTACAGCCTGGCCTGCGCCTTCTTCAAACTCCTCACCGGCCAGAACCCGTATCCCGCGACCCAGCCCGCCCTGGTGATGATGGGCCACCTGCACGAACCGCCGCCCCGCGCGACCGCCGTGCGCCCCGGCCTGCCGCCCGCGATCGACCACGTCTTCGCGCGCGCCATGGCCAAGAACCCGAACGAACGGTTCTCGACCTGCCGCGACTTCACCACCGCCGCGACCGCCGCCCTCGTCCCCGGCTCGACTCCCCCCGGCCACCACACGTCGGCGACACACCCGATCCAGACCCACACCCAGTGGTCCCCCACCGCCGTGACCGCGATCGGCGCGACGAATCACGCTGACCCACCGAAGAATTCGAAGAACCGCCTGGTCCTCGCCCTCGGCGCCCTGGTCGCCGTCGTCGCGGTGGCCGCGGGCATCGGCATCTGGGCGTCGGCCGGTGACACCCCGGCTACCGGCGGGTCGGGCACCACCGCCGTCTCGACCGCCGCGCTGAGCCCGATCGAGCAGGCCCGCAAGGACAATCCGGCCTTCACCGGCAAGACCGTCCTGATGGTCGACGTCGACGCCGACAACAAGGTCGCCACCTATCTGGGCGGCACCCTGCAGACCAAATTCCTCGAAGACCTCGGTTTCGTCTACAACTTCAACTACACCAAGACCGGCGAGGAGCCCTCGCCCCGCCCGGTCGCCAACTCCTTCGACCGCCTCGACGTCCCCGAGGACAGCTACATCCTCGCCGTCCGCAGCGACGCGAAGGCCGGCGGCGGCGGCCTCCTCGGCCTGCCCTTCCAGATCACCGGCTCCCGCGCCACCGTCATTCCGATCGACGACCCGATCAGCGTCACCGCGATGCGCTCCTGGACGTCGAGCTCGGAACAGACCCTGCTGTCGCGACTGGTCCCGATCCTCGAGAGCCGGATCAAGTAGCCTGCCCGACCGGTCGGCGTCGGCGCCCTCCGCTGCTGGAGCGCGAGCTCGGAGCAAGCGGGTGCGCTACTATGCCCGCGAGCCAGATCACCGGGGAAGGGTGGGCCTGTGACTCGGACCGAGTCGGCCCACGATCGGATCAGTTAGTCAGTTGGAGGGGGAGAGCGTGCTGCTCAACCGTGGTGCAACGATGGCGCGCGTAGCGGTTCAGGCGGCAGTCGCCGTCGTGGTTTCCGCCACCGTGATCGGTTGCGGCTCGCAGGTATCGGGAAGCGCGACGCGCACCGAGCCGGACTCGTCGAACCTGAATTTCGGCAATTACCAGACCCAGCCGCGCACGGTCGGCAACGCCAAGAGCCTGAACCAGGGGCGGGCGTGGGAGGCGCAGCGGCTCGCGGACCACGTGGCCGTCCCCTTCGAGATCGACCCCGCCTATGTCTACGACAATCGCCGGGAATCGCTGGTCCATCCCACGCAGATCGTGCTGAATCGCAAGGGCCTGGGCAAGCTCATCATCAACGACACCTTCGACGAGGTCGCCGAGGATCTGGTCGCCGGCTGGCTGAACACCTGGGCGACCGGTCCCAGCGGGGGCGAGCCGCGGCGCAGCCTCAACCTCTCGGTCCTGATCTTCCCCGATGCCAAGACCGCGGAGACCGTCGGTCCGACCCTCGAGCACGACGACTTCACCTTCAACGCCGACAACGAATCCGTGTCGATCACCAAGTACCCGAAGACCTACGCGCACTGGCGGCCGTCGGTCTCTTCGATCGGTTCCTGGACGGTCCACGACCGCTACGTGATCTTCATGAAGATCGATGACGAGACCAAGGCACCCGATCTGGCCTCGCTGACCGCGCAGGTCGAACGAGCGCTCGCGGTGCAGATCCCACTCCTGGACAAATTCGTGCCGACCCCGTCGGACCAGCTCGAACGCGTCCCGCTCGACCCGACCGGGCTGCTCGGGCGGACCTTGCCCTCGGATCCGTCGGCACCGGTCCGCGCGCAGCCCGACGGATACTTCACCGGCCGTGGGGCACTGAGCCTGTTCGCCGATCCGGACGCCGATCTGCTGAACACTTTCACCAAGAACGGCGTCGACTTGATCACCTTCGGCGACTCGGTCGTCTTCCGGTCCACCACGACGGCGGGCGCGAAGGCCCTCGTCGACGAGTGGAAGAAGCCGGAAGCGGACTCGAAGGAGGCTTCGGCGCCGGACAAGCTGGCCGACGCGGTCGCGTGCCGGGCCAACACCTACGAGTCCCAGGGTGAGGTGAAGACCTCCGACTACATCTGCTACCTGCAGGTCGACCGCTACGCCGCGCAGATCCGCGACGGGAACCTGCAGGACCTCCATCAGCAGGTCGCCGCCCAATACATTCTGCTCACCCGCCGATGAGGATGCCCGAGATGAACAACACCTTGCGGCTGGCCGGGCTGCTCACCATCCTGGTCGTCGGATCAGGATGCGCGGCACCGATTTCCGGCCAGGCCAAGCCCGGCATGACACCGGTCGACCTGGCGACGCTCAAGACCGGCGCGACCGTCACCGAGCCGACCACCTTCGAGCTGAAGTACTCCGACACGGCGAAATCGGTCCGGTTGATCGAGGGGCGACGACTGCTCAACGTTCTGATCCAGCCGATCGATGTCGACCCAGAACTGACCAAGCGGGACACGACCAGAGTGTTCGCCGACGGCACGGACATGTCGAAAGACGACGGCCTGCCCGAACAGTTCAAGGCCGCGGTGGCCGACAACAACTTCATCGCCGGCGTCACCGGGGCACGCACGAACGGCAGCGTGCGCGATTCCAAGGGAATGCACCTGAGCGTGCTGCACTTCGCCACCGCGCAGGACAGCAAGAACGCCGCCGCCGCGATGTACCAGGTGAGCACCACCGGCGAAAATCCCCGCCAGCCGGTGACGATCCCCGGCTACGCCGAGGCGAACGCATCGAGCAAGGACGGCAGCGCGGTCAGCGCTTTCCAGGCGCACGGTCCGTTCGTGATCGCCGTCAGCATGTCGCAGGAGACCTCCGATCCGGCCGGCTTGGCCACCAAGATCAAGAAGGCCCTCGACCTGCAGATTCCCGCCCTCGACAAGTACCGGGTGATCGCCCCCGACGATCTGCTCGACCTGCCGCTGGATCCCGACGGCATCATGCGCCGGGCGACCGGCAAGTCACCGGCGGGCGACCCGTACGGCATGAGCTACCACGAAGAGGACTTCGGCACCTTCGAGCCGTCGGGGATCCTGCACTTCGAACGGAACCCGGCCGAAGCCCGCGCGGCATTCGAGAAGGCCGGCGTCGACCTGGTCGGTCGGCGTTTCAGCACCGTGTACCGGACCCGCGATGTCGAGGCCGCGTTCGCACTCCAGACCGTCCTCGCCAAGCCGGGCAAGAGCGACAGTGCGCTCGATCCACCGCCCGGTATCGCCGACGCCCAATGCCTCCGGCTGGAGGAAGCGGACCCGAACCGTGGCTACAACGGGATCTGTGTAGTCGTCTACGGACGCTACGTCGCCGTGGTCATGTCACTGGCGACATCGTCACGTGCGGCACTGCAGGTCGACGCGACACTGCAGGAACGGACCGCCGCGCAGTACGCGATCCTGAAGAAGAGCGAGTAGACGATGACGCGAAAACTTCGCCTGAGCAGCGCTTTGCTGACCCTGGGATTCGCACTGGCCGCGTGCGGCGGCTCCGACGCCGCCACACCGTCGGCACCGGCCGTCGACGTCACCAAACTGGATTCCGGCAACTACCCGACGACAGCGGTCGACCTGGAGCCCAGTCGGGTACCGACCTCGGGTGCCCTGCGCGAGGCGATCCGCATCGGCGCCGCGACTCCGATCGCCTCCCAATTCGATCCGCGCTTCATCTTCGCGACCGGATTCAGCGGCGGTCGGCACATCACCGCGGTCGACCCGCCGTACTTCAGCGGCTCGGGAATCGAATCCACCGATTTCAATACCGTCGTTCCGGGTGTCGTCGCCGGATGGGACAGTTCCGCGAATCGGCGGGACCAGCTCTACGCCGGCCGTGAAGTCTCGACGATCACCCTGCGCTTCTCGACGCCGGATCAGGCGAAATTCGCGGCGACCGAACTGTCGAACCGCACGCCGAGCTCGGCCTATCAGATTCCGAGCTACCCCGACAGCCTGGCCAAGTTGGAGGTCAAAACCGACCCGCTGCGGCTGCAGCACCTGCGCGCCTGGCTGGTCCGCGGCGACATGCTGCTGTCCATCGACGTCACCGATCCGATCGGTCTCCCCTACGACCCGGCCGCGGACGCCGAAGTCGTGCGCAAATATTTCGACAAGCAGCTCGAGATGCTCCGCACGTACACCCCGACGCCGCTGAACGAGATCGATAAGCTGCCGCTCGACACCGAGGGCCTTTTGGGTCATGTGCTGCCGACCGAGGCGGCGAAGCGCCCGAAGAAGGGAACCAGCAGCTCCGCGGCCTATCCGCTCCAGGCTGTTCTGCATCTCGAGGAGCATCCCGCGATCATGGTGCCCGCCTACACCGACGCCGGGGTCGACCTCGTGGCATTCGACACCGGATCTGTGTACCGCACGCGCGACGAGGCCGCGGCAGGCCGCTTCCGCGCGGCGCTGGACAACGAAACGACCAGCGATACCGATTACATGAAGGTCGCCGGGCCGCCGAATCTTCCGGTCGTCCATTGCTTCAATGCGAAACCCGAAGTGAAGTACGCGTCCGACGCACCCCCGACGTGTCACGGTGTGATCGGTCGATATGTGTTCGGCGTATCCGGCACCAACCTGCAGGATGTTTACCAGCGGGCCGCCGCACAGTACAAGCTGCTGGTCGGATTCAGCTGACACGCACGAGCACTGTGGGGTGCGACAGCACCTGCTAGATTGCCCTGTTGGAACGTGCACTGCGGGGCGCGCGAAGGATTGAGGAGACGCGAATGGCCTTGCGGCCCGGCGCAATTGTGGGTGGCTACCGAGTGATCAAGGTCCTCGGCGCCGGTGGCATGGGCACCGTCTACCTCGCCCAGAACCCCAGCCTCCCCCGCCGCGACGCCCTCAAGGTCCTCAGCGGCGACCTGTCCACCGACCCCGAATTCCGGGGCCGGTTCGAACGGGAAGCCAATCTCGCCGCAGGCCTGGACCATCCGAACATCGTCGCCGTCTACAACCGCGGCGACGAGGACGGCCAGCTGTGGATCGCCATGCAGTACGTCGACGGCACCGATGCCTCCGCCGAGGTGGCCAAGGGCCCGAGCGCGATGCCCCCGCACCGAGCGCTGCGCATCATCGGCGAGGTCGGCAAGGGCCTCGACTACGCGCACCGCCGCGGCCTCCTACACCGCGACATCAAGCCCGCCAACTTCATGATCGCCGCGGCCGAGGACGGCGACGAGGAACGCGTCCTGCTCACCGACTTCGGCGTCGCCAAATCCGCCGACGACGGCCAGGACCTCACCGCCACCGGCAATTTCATGGCCACCGTCGCCTACGCTCCCCCCGAGCAGCTGATGGGCACCAAGCTCGACCACCGCGCCGACATCTACAGCCTCGGCTGCTCCCTCTACAAACTGCTCACCGGCCAGAACCCCTACCCCGCCACGGTCCCGGCCATGGTCATGATGGGCCACCTCCACGAGCCCCCACCCCGAGTCACCGCCGTCCGCCCCGACCTCCCACCCGCGATCGACCACGTCATCGCCAAGGTCATGGCGAAAGACCCGGCCCACCGCTACAACACCTGCCGCGAATTCATCCAAGACGCGCACAACGCTCTGTTCGGTGCGCCGATGCTGGCACCTGCGTCCCAGGGCTTCAACACCGCCCCTCGCATGCCGATCAACGGCCCCGCCACCGCCGCCACCGATGTCGTCTCCCCGCACTGGGGCACCGACCCCAGCCGCGCTGTCGTCGGCTACGCACCCCCGACGGGTGGCGTCTCCGAAAGCGATATCCTCACCGCGCGCAACCCCACTCCCCACCGCTCCAAGCGCGGCCGAAAAGTACTGCTGACCAGCCTGATCGCGGTTATGGTCGCGGCACTGGTGGGAACTGGCATCTTCATCTCGACCCGTCCGGACGGAGGATCGACCGGCGGTGGCGATCTGATGGCGCAGGTCCGGACGGATCACCCCGAGTTCAGCGGAAAGTCCATCACCGCCTACAACTTCGGAAACTCGACTCTGTCGGTGGTCCTCAACCCGAGCGATCAGTGGAAGTTCTTGCGCGACCTGGACTTCGATTACAACTCAGAATTCAAGGCCGTCGGCAATGAGAAGTCACCGCGGGCACTCTCGGTCGGAGACTACAACGTCAAAAATAATACGGACGTCATCCTGGTGCTCCGCACCGACAGCCAGGCAGGAAACGGTGGATTCCGTGGCCTGCCATACTCCTTGACCAGCGGCAACGGCAAGGTCGTTGTCATCGACGATCCTTCTACTGTCCAGGCTTTTCAGGTCTGGAGTGACCAATCACAACAGATCCTGATCGACAAGATAGTGCCCGCCATCTCGAAGGCATTGAAGTGAAACGGCGGTCCACTGAATCCACCACCCGTCATTGCACCCAGTGGTTGCGGTTGACAGTATTTGTCAGCATCGCGGTAGCACTCACTGGCTGCGGATCCATCGTTCCCGGCGCACCGCAGCCAGGGGCGACCAAAGTCGATATCGACACGCTGCGGACGGGACCCTTTCAAAGAGAACCGGTGCCTTTCGCCCTCAAGGCCGGACTTAATGAGCCAGAGCAAGTTCGGCTCGTCGAGGCGCGGCGGCTGCTTAACTACCTCATCCAACCGCTGGACATCGATCCGGAATTGCACGTACCCGGAAAGGCCGCAGTCTTCGCGAGCGAGACCGGCATGCCGGTTATCCAAGGCATACAGCTCCAACACCAGCGAGTAATCAAAGATAATGTCAAGTTCATCGCCGGGGTTGCTACACATCAGACGAACGGAAGCATTCGAAACCCTCGACGGTTGAGCATTGCAGTCTTCCAGTTCGAATCAGAAGCTGAGAGCGCAAGGGCAGCCAAGGAGCTCAATCAGATCTCCATTGAATCGTCCCCTCGGGAGAATATCAATATACCGGGAATTGCGAATGCGCACGCTTCGATTGCCCAGGATCAACTCGATTCCTGGCAGAGCCACGGACCCTACGTCGTATCGGTAAGCATCTTGACGACACAGGTGGGCGTCGACGAATCGGTTACCCTCACCCAGAAGGCACTGACTGCGGAGAATCACGCCCTGGACCGCCACAAGCCGATCCCATTGGACGATGTTCTCGATCAGCCCCTCGACGGCGAGAACATCGTACGACGAACGTCGGTTCCGGACACCCGCGATTCATTCGTCCAGATCAATGATTTCGGAGTGTACCAACCCTCCGGAATACTGCACTTTCAAAGATACCCATCCGAGGCTCGCCAAGTGTTTACCGATACCGGCGTAGATCTAATAGGACGCCGGGCCAGTACGGTATACAGAGCACGCGACCTGGCCGCAGCTTTCAAACTGCAGACCTTTCTTGCAAAACAGGGAAAGAACGACACGAATCTCGACCCACCCCTGGGTGTCGCCGATGCCCAATGCGTAAGATTCGACAATGAAGACGACCGCGGACATAACTCCATGTGCACGGTGGTCTACGGACGATACGTTGCAGTTGTGACCGCAAAGTCGATCGGTTACGGGCAGTTCGACAGTGATCTACAGGAGCGAGCAGCGGCTCAGTACTACACCCTGCAGAAATGCGAGTAGCAATGCGTAAAATGCAAGTGGCAATGGCAGCACTGCTCGTGACCGTACTTGGCGCGTGCAGCTATGGATCCCCTTCCGTAGCCCCCATCGACATCAGCAAACTCGATATCGGCAACTACCCCACCGAGCCACTCGATGTCGAGACACTACGCAACCCTTCTTCCGGATTTGTTCGTGAAGCTATTGCAATAGGAAACAAGACACCAGTCCCATTTGAGTACGACAGTCGATTCGCCCACGGACCGGACTACCCTCGCAACCAAATTGTGACCCCCGACGAACCGCCCTACCCCGAAGCGTTCGGAATAAAGCTCCCGAGAAAGGATTTCGGCACAAATTTCCCAGGCCTGGTTGCCGGTTGGCACAACTACGCCACCCGCCGATTCGACTCGACCATGGGACGCATCCTGGACTCGCACACGATGCGATTCGACTCACCTGAGAGCGCACGTAACGCAGCCGACAAAATGTCAGAGCTAGCACCCGGAGTCCTCTATTCCGTAGACGGCTATTCGACCGCAAAAACCAAGGTGACGCCAGCAGAACCAAGCGTATCCGCCAAGATGCGCTCATGGCTGGTTCGCGACGACATGCTTCTCTATCTGCAGATAGCCGATTCGGTGAGCAGACCCTTCAACGAAGTCGACAACGCCGGAATTGTCAAACGCTTCTTCGACAATCAGATCGAGCAGCTCAAGGGATACTCGCGCACTCCGTTGGACAAGATTGCGCAGCTCCCCCTCGACGCCGACAATTTGCTTAGCCGGACACTTCCTGCCGACAAGACGAGCTCGCGGGCGACGGTTTACCCAGCGCATGCTGCGCTATCCATTTCGCATACGCCTGTCGCGACTGCCGCTGCATACGCCGATGCCGGCGTAGACCTCGTAGTTCTAGCCGGTGCGTACGTATACCGAGCAAAAGATGCGGCAGCGGCAGAGCGCCTTTCCGCAGCCTACGGTAGTGACGCACTGAGCCCAGGCAGATCCACGAAAGAAGTTGAACCACCTCCGAACCTGCCAACAGCAACCTGCACTGCCGGCGACTCGGAACTTCAATTGCCGCCATCCTGCCGATTCACAGTCGGTAGATACCTTGTCAGGGTGGCGGGGCCGAATCTGCAGGACACCTATCAGCGCGCGGGGGCCCAATACCGCCTTCTCGCCAACCTGAACTGACGCATCGTATAGTGGCCAACGCGGTGTGACTCCTTCGACGCGAGTCCGGGACAGCTCGCAGGTGTCGAGGCTTTGCTCCCGAAAACGAGGAAAGCGGGTCCAAGTTGCCCTGAACCCGCCTCGCACTCCCACGAAATGCTAGAGGAGCATGTTCGCAAGGGCGACGTCGGTCGCCTTCATGTTCTCCGCACCGGACAGAGTCGTCGCACCGATCTTCTGGAGGCTCGCGTTCAGCTCCATCGACTGCTGCTGCCACTTGGTCTGCATGATCGCGAAGGCGGTCGAGCCTTCACCCTCGGACCAGTGCTCCTCGATGAAGCGCTGGAACTCGTTCTCGTAGTCCTGCAGAGCAGTGGTGATGTTCTGCGCCTGAGACTGCAGACCTGCGCCGGCGTCGTTGATCGCGTTGAAGTCGTACCTGATTGAACCGATGTCAGCCATGGTGAATCCTTTCGAAAGTCGTCGCGGAGTTAGCTGCGGAGTTAGGTGGTGGTGGTGGTCATGTTCAGCTGGGGGACGGAGGACTCGCTGTTCTTCATGATCTGCGCAGCGTTGTCGACTTCCGCGTCGGTGATCTTCCCCGCGATCTGCCCAACGGTGTCAGCAGCCTGATCCAGCGCGTCGTTCAGACGCTTGGCGTTGCTGAGGTACTCCTGCATCGACGTCTGGAACGCCCGGCCGGCCTCACCCTGGAAGGAGGGGTTGTTGACGTCGTTGGCATGCCCCTCGGCGCGCGTGATCATCCCCTGGATGTCGGCGTGCTTCTGGTTCATCTTGTCGGAGAACGTCCTGATCTGGTCAGGAGTTGCGTTGAAACCCATCTTCTGGCTCCTTCGTGGTCAAGGTGGACCAGACCCCCCTGCTGGCGATCTGAGCCCTTCTACTTAGGTTCGACGCACCGACGGTGCGTTCGGTTCCATCATCTTTCGGAGAAATTTCCGAAACCTACGGCGAGATCGACACTGATCGCATCACTTCCTCGCACGCAGTACTGACAGTCCCCCATCCTCCCGAGCCGTGCTGGCAGCCGACGTTGGTCTGGACGCCATGGTCGAGAAGGACGTACCACCTGACGACGGAACCGTCGCCAGGAAGCTCTTGGTAGCCGATCCCCCGGCGCCCGGCGAACACCACATCGCGTTCCGGCGTACCGAACCGCCCGGGCTCGGCGCGCGAGATCCGCGCGGTGATGTCCCTAAGCACTTCATCATATCCAGCCTGCTCCGCGACAGTGTTGTACGTCACAGTAATTCGGCCGGGGGTGGCTGTCTGCGGAACGAGCGCGGCTCGGTCCGCCGGTGAGCCGGTGGCGAGGCGCCAGCCGGCCGGGACGGTGAAGCTGACGCGGCCCAGCGCGTGCTGGGTGGGGGCAGCGGTCGGCTGGGTGGTCGACGGCTTCGGCGACAGAGGCGCCGGTGTCGGGGCTGAGGTGGTCTGGGCGACGGTGGCCTCCGCGGCGTCGGCATCGGTGCTGCGGGTGGCCACGACCGCGACGATGCCCGCGGTGACGACCACCAGCGATACCGCTGCTGCCGCAAGGATTTTGGCGGTGCCGAGGCGCGGTTCGGGTGCTGCGGCGGCGGCGCGTTCGCGGAGGGTGCCGACCCATTCGGCGTTCTGTGCCGGGATCGGACGCGCCCGGTCGTCGGTGAGTCCGGATTGCGGCAGTAGCAGGGCGGTGAAGGCCACTGGCTGGACCAGCGGGGTCGGCTGGGTGGTCCAGGTTTCGGCGGCGAACTCGCGCAAGCGCTCCAGCAGGTGGTCGTCAGCCGGGCCGACGACCAGTACCGATGTCGGGCGGGAGCCGTCGGCGACCTCGCGGATCATGGCCGCCAGGCGATCGATGTCGTCGTCGTTCCAGTCACCCGCGCCCAGGGTGGGTTCGTGCTCGCAGGCCGCGACCGAGATCTGGTCCCGGGAACGGTCGACCGCGCTCACCGTGACGGCCAGCGGGTCGATTTCGACGACAACGACGAACTCGGTGGTCGCCAGTGTCTGGCGCAGCCGGGCGACGCGGGCGGCGATCGGTTCCAACGTGACCGCACCCGAGTACCTGGCGAATGAGCGGGCCAGGATCGAGCGGCGCGCTGTCGACCACGAACTGGGGTGTGCGACACCGATACTCGCGCCGGGCGGAGTCGGCGCCACCCCCGCGAGGACATCGTCGACCACCGCGTCGGTGGCCGCGGTGATCGACAGCGGGTGCGGCTCATAGCCGATCCAGGCCGAGTCGGCCAGCGACAGCGCCGAGACGGCCGGTTGCGACGGGCCGGTCGGCGCGCCGACCAGGATGCCGTTCGGCACCGGCATCACCGTCGGAACGACATCCACGTGCCGGGCCGAGGTGCGCGCCAGGACGCGCGCATCACCGACCACGACGTCGATGTCGGTCACAAGGCCGGTGCCCATGCCAACTGCACCAGATCGATCGCGTTCCTGGTCACGAGGGTTCCTCGCCCCGGAGGCATCGCGCTGGCGCGCACGGTGCCGAAGAGCTGGCCTTCGTCCCGGCTGCCGCTCATCACGAGGCCGATGCAACCGACGTCGCGCATGCGCGACACCACGGGCTCGTACAGCGCGCGCGACGCGCCACCGGAGCGGCGGGCGATGATCAGGTGGAAGCCGATGTCCTTGGCGTGCGGGATGAATTCGACCAGGGGCGAGAGCGGGTTACCCGACGGGGTGACGACCAGGTCGTAGTCGTCGATGATCAGGTAGAGCTCGGGACCTGTCCACCACGATCGCGCTCGCAGCTCCTGCTGGGTGATGTTGGCACCCGGCATCCGGGACTTGAGAATCCCGACGACCTGCTGGACGAACGGCGTGAGCACCTCCGCCGAGGGCGCGTAGCCGGCCAGGTGATTGGTCTCGATGGTGCCCAGCAGGGTGCGCCGGTAGTCGCCGAGGATGATCTTGGCCTGCGACGGCTCGTTCGACTCGACGAGACCCTGGACGATCCCCCGCAGCAACGCGGTCTTACCGCATTCACTGTCACCGAAGACCAGGAAGTGCGGCGTATCGGCCAGATTCAGCATGACCGGCGCCAGTTCGGACTCGTTGACACCGATCGGCACCAGCATGTTCGGACGCGACCGGTCGACTTCCGCGGGCCAGTTGCGCATGCCGCGCAGCAGCTCGGTCCGGTCCAGCAGGTCCGGCAGCGTGCGCGTGCCGGGGGCCGGGCGGCCGGGGGTGCGCTGGGCGATCAGTTCGACCGCGTGGGCGACGCCGGCGCTCAGGTCGAGCGGGTCGGAGCTGCCGTCGACGCGAGGCAGGGCCATCAGCATGTGCAGTGCGTCCGGGGTGATACCGCGGCCCGGACGACCCTGCGGCACGAGCGAGGCGAACTTGCGGCCGATGTCGGAGTCCATCGGGTCACCCAGGCGCAGCTCGATGCGGGTGGCGATCTGGTCTTTGAGGGCCGGTCGCGCTTCCATCCACCGGGACAGGCCGATGACGACGTGCACGCCGTAGGAGAGGCCTTGCAGGGCGAGGTTGGTGATCTGCTGTTCGAGGGCCTCGTAGTCCTGGCGGATCGTGCCGAAGCCGTCGATGACCAGGAACGCGTCACCGTAGGGGTCTGCGTGTGCGCCGGCCGCGGCGGGGCTGCTGTTGGGGTCCATCGCACGCAGGCGGCGGTACTCGACCATGGACTCGATGCCCAGCTGGTGGAAGCGCTGCTCGCGCTGCCGGACCAGGGTGCTCATCTCGGCGACGGTGCGGCGCACCTTGTCCGGGTCCAGGCGGTTGGCGACCGAGCCGACGTGCGGGAGTCCCTCGAGGCTGGACAGCGTGCCACCACCGAAGTCGAGGCAGTAGAACTGCACCTGCTCGGCGGTGTGGGTCATCGACATCGACATGACCAGCGAACGCAGGGCCGTCGACTTACCCGACTGCGGGCCACCGACGATGGCCACGTGGCCGCGGGCACCCGACAGATCCAGCATCATCGGGTCGCGACGCTGGTCGTACGGACGGTCGACGATGCCGATGGCGGCGCGCAGGGTGGCGATCGGCGAGTACTCGCCGGTGATGATCGAGCGCGGGTTCAGCTGATCCAGGGTCGGCGCCTCGTCCAGCGGCGGCAGCCAGATCTCATGGGCGGGGCGGCCGTGGCCGGTGATGCGGGAGACCAGCATGTTCAGATTCGACATCTGATCGCCGTCGTCGCCGGTGGGCTCGGGCTCGAAGGTCGACTCCGGGGCCACCGGCACGCGGTCGGAGGTGCGGAAGGCGACGTGGTTGGCGCTGAACGGGCGTGCGTTGACGTCGATTTCGCCGCCGACGATGCCCGCGCTGGTGACCTCGCGCTGTGAGCCGCCGCCGACGTAGGGGCCGGAGACGTAGGAGGCCTGGAAGCGCTGGATCTCGCCGGAGTCGGCCTTGAGGTAGCCGCCACCGGGCGAGTTGGGCAGGTTGTAGGCGTCGGGGACACCGAGGACCTGGCGGGACTCGTTGGCGGAGAACGTCTTCAGGCCGATGCGGTAGGACAGGTGGGACTCGAGGCCCTTGAGCTTGCCCTCTTCCAGTCGCTGCGAGGCGAGCAGGAGGTGCACGTGCAGCGAGCGGCCGAGGCGGCCGATCATCACGAACAGCTCGGCGAAATCGGGGTGCTGGGTGAGGAGTTCGGAGAACTCGTCGAGCACGACGAACAGGGCGGGCAGCGGGTCGAGGTCGGCGCCGGCGGCGCGGGCCTTCTCGTATTCGGAGACGTTGGCGAAGTTGCCCGCCTGGCGCAGGACCTCCTGGCGGCGGTTCATCTCGCCCGCCAGGGCGTCCTTCATCCGGTCGACGAGGTCGGCCTCGTCTTCGAGGTTGGTGATGACGGCGGCGACGTGCGGGACGCCGTCGAGGCCGAGGAAGGTGGCGCCACCCTTGAAGTCGACCAGGACCAGGTTGAGCTGGTCGGGCGAGTGGGTGGCGAGCAGGCTGAGCACCAGGGTGCGCAGGAACTCGGACTTACCGGAACCGGTGGCGCCGATGCACAGGCCGTGCGGACCCATGCCGTTCTCGGCGGCTTCCTTGATGTCGAGCTCGACCGGAGCACCGTCGGCGCCGAGGCCGAACGGCACGCGCAGACGCTCACGTCCGTACCGCGGGCGCCAGGCGCTGGCCGGGTTGAAGTTGCCGATGTCGCCCAGGTTCATCAGCTGCGACCAGGTCGAGATGGTCTCGGACTCGTCGGTCTCGACGTCGCTGCTGCGCTGGGTGGCGGCGCGGTAGGGGGCCAGGCGGCGGGCGGCCTGCTGGGCCTGTTCGGCGCTGACCCGGTCGATGGTGGCGAAGCGTTCCTGGTTGCCGGTGGCGCCGCGGCCGAGGCATTCGCCGTCTTCGACGACCATCTTGATGCCGCGCGAAACGGCAAGGCGGGGTGCGTAATTGCACAGGTCGATGATGGTGACGCCCTCGAAGCCGGATTCGCGCAGCTGGTCGTCCTCGGCCTCGAGCAGGCCGCCGTCGACGACGATCACCACGTGCACCAGGTTCGGGTTGTTCGGCTGGTTACGCGAGTAACGCACACGGTTGCCGAGCAGCGGGTGCAGGCTGCTCAGGGCCTCGCGGATGGAGCCGTAGAACATGCGCTGGGTGCCGATGCCGTCGGAGACCTCGGGGTGTTGGGTGTGCGGGAGCCATTTGGTCCACTCCCACTCGCGCGCGGTGTCAGGACCGCAGACCACGGCGACGAGCACCTGGTCGGGAGCCTGGAACATGCACAGCTGCAACAACATCGCGCGAGTCATGTCGCGGGCCTGGGCGCGGTCACCGTCGAGGGCGATGGTGCCGAAACCCTTCACCGCGATCGCGGTGGGCAGGTCGGGGACGGTGGAGTGGGCGCGGACGAAGCGGCGCAGGGACACCGCGGCGATCGGTTCGAGCTCCTCGACCGGGCCGGTCTCCGGGGCGACCAGGCGGGTGGCCAGGCGCTGACCGCCCAGGCCGATGCGGGCGTGGCAGAAGTCCTTGTCGCCGGAGCGGCGCTCCCACATGCGGCTGGTGCCGGCGAGCATCCAGATCAGGCCGGGCTCGGGGTGGCTCCACTCGACGGCGGCGCGCTGCTGCTTGGCGGTCTCGTCGACGTCCTTGCGGACCTGGTCGAGGTAGCGCAGGTAGTCCTTGCGATCTTCGTTGGCCTCGGCGGCCTTGGCGCCCTTGCCGCTGCCCTGGCCGAACATGGTGACCATCGACATGATCATCATCAGCGGGAACATCATCGACATCGGGTTGGACAGCATGCCGCTGCCCTGGGTGAACATCAGCGCCATCATGCCGACCATGCCCACGACCATGACGACGGGCATCATCTTCATCAGCAGGTTTCCCGGCGTGATCCGGGGGATCTCGGGCGGTGGCTGCAGGGTGACCTCGCCGCCCGGCGTGCGCGGCATCTCGCGCCGGGCACGGCGCTGGAACCGTACTGTGCTCATGGTCGAAGACTCCCCCTGCTTGACTATTCGCTGTCTTCCCTCGCGACGGGCTCAGTGTAGAGGTCGCGGCCGACATGTCGTATGGTTCGTCAGGCATTCTGCTGTCCGAACGGTGAGTTCCGCAAACTGTCGATCGCCCGAGGGGTCGAGCGGAAACACGAGGTAGAGACGGAGTTGGGGGAGTTTTGACGCACGCGCGACTCGATCATCTCGAGGAGGATTCCGCGCGCGGCATTGTTCGCGCACCGGATCTGGCCCGGGTGACGATTCTGGCCAAGCACACGCAGGTCGATATGGCGATTCCGGTCGACGTACCGGTCGCGCTCGTCATCCCGAGCGTGGTCGACATGGTCGCCCAGCACAGCCGTTCCAACGATTTCGACAACGACGGTGAGCGCTACGAGCCTGCCGAATGGGTGCTCGCGCGCATCGGTCATCCGCCGTTCTCGAATTCGCTCAGTCTCGGCGAGCACGGGGTGCGCGACGGCGAGCTCCTCATGCTGGAGAGTGCCTCGCACACCGCGCCGACGCCGCTGTTCGACGACATCATGTACAACGTCGCGATCGCCGACGCCGACCACTACCGCAGCTGGACCCCGAAGACGGCGCGGATCACCGGTTCGGTACTCGCCGCGGTCACCATGCTGGTCGGCTGCTTCGGTTTGCTGGCCGCCCCGGACGCGCTGCCGTTCTGGGTGACCGGCTCGCTCGCGCTGCTGGTCGCGATCCTGTGCGTGGTCGCGGGCACGGTGCTCAGCCGCATGTACGGCGACACCTCGGCCGCGCTGGTCCTGGGCGGCTGCGCGCTGCCGACCGCGTTCACCGGCGGAATGCTGGTGGTGCCCGATCACTACGGTTGGGCGCATCTGCTGCTCGGCGCCACCCTGTTCGGCGCGACCGCCGTGCTGGCTTGGCGCGTCACCGGGGTCGGCCTCGCGCTGTTCATCGGCGCGGCCGCGATCTCGGTGTTCGTCATCCCGGCGGCGCTGGTCGGGCTGCTCACCGACCAGCCGGTCAAGGCCATCGGCGCGGTCGTCGCCGCGGTCGGACTCCTCGGGCTCTCGCTGTCGCCGCGGGTGTCGATGCTGCTGGCGAAGCTGCCGCTGCCGCCGGTCCCCTCCCCCGGCACCCCGATCGATCCGACCGAGGACGACCCGGACGACCATCGCGCGCTGCCCACCCTGGACGCGTTGCGCGCCCGGTCGGAGCGGGCCCGCAACTACCTCGCCGGTCTGGTCACCGCGACCACGCTGGTCACCGTCGTCGGCGCGCTGCTGGCGATCGACGCGACCGCCGACGACCCGTACTGGCCCGGCATCGCGCTCGCGCTGGTGTGCGCCGCGGTGTTGATGTTCCGCAGCCGCACCTATGCCGGCGCCGAGCAGGCGATCGTGTTGATCGCCGGTGGCGCGTCGATCGTGCTGATCATGCTGATCGGCGTCGCGCTCGAAATGCGCCAGCCGCTGGTGGTTTTCGGCGCCGCGCTGGCGATCCTGATCGCCGCGCTGGTGATCGGCCTGATCGTGCCGAACCAGTCGGCGACGCCGCCGATGCGCCGGGCGGTCGAACTGCTCGAGTACGCGTTCGTCGCCGCGGTGCTGCCGCTGGTGTTCTGGGTCGCCGAGCTCTACTCCCTCGTTCGCGGGCTGTGAACGCGAGCCTGCGCGTCGCGGCGGCGGCCGTGGCGCTCGGTGTGGGCGCGTCGTTCGGGTTGGGCGCGGCGCCCGCCTCGGCCGACCGGCCGCC
>NZ_JBCGFB010000042.1:0-50035 GCF_038752175.1 Nocardia sp. No.11
CGCGCTCGCCGGCGTCGGGGGATACGAGGGCGCGCTGGCCCACGATCGCAGCAGTGCGGGCATCGCCGCCGTGCGCGGCTATCTCGGCGAACTGGCCGCCCTGCACACCGAACTCGTCGCCGCCGGGGCCTACTCCGGCCCGGCGATCGTGACCGCGGGTGGCAGCGCCTATCCCGAACTCGTCGTCGAGGAACTGGCCGGACTGGCCGACGCGACCACCACGGTCGTCCTGCGCAGCGGCGCCTACCTCGTCCACGACGACGGCTTCTACGCCGGCATCTCCCCGCTGGCCGCGCCCGCCGTCGACCCCGGCCTGCGGGCCGCGATGCACGGCTGGGCCCGCGTGGTCTCCCGGCCGGAACCGGAACTGGCGCTGCTCGACGGCGGCAAACGCGACTTCCCCTTCGACGAGGGCCTGCCGGTCCCGCAGCTGGTGGTCGGCGGGGCGCTGCCCGCGGGCGCGCACGTCAGCGCGCTCAACGATCAGCACACCTTCCTGTGCCTGCCCGGCGCCGATGCCGCCGATCTGCCGGTCGGCAGCATCGTGCGGCTCGGGCTGTCGCATCCGTGCACGGCGTTCGACAAGTGGCGGCTCATCCCGGTGATCGACGACGCCGCGGCGCAGCGCCCGCGTGTGGTCGACCTGATCCGTACCTTTTTCTGACCGATGACCATGACCGACTTGCTGTTTCGCGACATCGACATCGTCGACGGCACCGGCGACCCGCACCGTCGCGGCGACGTCCTGGTCCGGGCCGGGCGCATCGCCGAGGTGGCGGCGCCGGGATCGATCGATGCCACCACCGCGCGAGTGATCGCGGTGCGGCCTGGCTCGGTGCTGAGCCCCGGATTCATCGACATGCACGCGCATTCGGACCTCTACCTGCTGACCCACCCCGAGCACTTCCCGAAGATCACCCAGGGCGTCACCACCGAGGTGATCGGCCAGGACGGCCTGTCCTACGCCCCGATCGACGACGCCGCGCTCGCGGTGGTGCGCAAGCAGATCGCCGGGTGGAACGGCAACCCAGCCGACTTCGATTTCTCCTGGCGCACGGTCGGGGAGTACCTGGACCGGCTCGATCAGGGCATCACGCCCAATGCCGCCTACCTGGTGCCGCAGGGCACGCTGCGCCTGCTCGTCGTCGGCAGCGACCGGCGTCCGGCCACCACCGCCGAGATCGACCGGATGTGCGCGCTACTGGCCCAGAGCCTCGACGAGGGCGCGGTCGGCATGTCCAGCGGGCTCACCTACACCCCCGGCATGTACGCCGACACCGGCGAACTCGCCGCGCTGTGCGCGGTCGTCGCCTCCTACGGCGGCTTCTACGCCCCGCACACCCGCTCCTACGGCGCCGGCGCGCTGGAGGCCTACGCGGAGATGATGGGACTGGCGAAGGCCACCGGCTGCGCGCTGCACCTGACCCACGCCACGATGAACTTCGGCGTGAACCGCGGCCGCGCACCGGAATTCCTCGCGCTGGTCGCCCGGGCCCGGGCCGACGGCTGCGACGTCACCCTCGACACCTATCCCTACCTGCCCGGCTCGACCACGCTGTCGGCGCTGCTGCCGAGCTGGGCGATGTCGGGCGGGCCGGATGCCGCGCTGGCCCGGCTCGACGACCCCGCCGAACGCGCGAGGATCACCGCGGACGTGAACGTCCACGGGTCCGACGGATGCCACGGCGTCACCGTCGAATGGGAGACCATCCAGATCAGCGGCGTCGGCGACGACGCGCTGTCGGCCTACGTCGGACGCACCGTCGACCGGATCGCCGCCGACGAGAACCGGGCGCCGGTCGAGGTCTTCTTCGATCTGTTGCGCCGCGACCAGCTGGCGACCACGATCCTGCAGCACGTCGGCCACGAGGAGAACGTGCGCGCGATCATGGTCGACGCGGGCCACATGGGCGGCAGCGACGGCCTGCTCGTCGGCGCCCGGCCGCACCCGCGCGCCTGGGGTACCTTCCCGCGCTACCTGTCCCGCTACGTCCGCGAGCTCGGCGTGCTCGGGCTGGAGGAGTGTGTGCACCACCTCACCGGCAGGCCCGCCGCCCGGCTGCGACTGGCCGAACGCGGGCTGATCCGTCCCGGGCACGCCGCCGACC
Organism: Nocardia sp. No.11; assembly: GCF_038752175.1. Classification (NCBI taxonomy): domain Bacteria; kingdom Bacillati; phylum Actinomycetota; class Actinomycetes; order Mycobacteriales; family Nocardiaceae; genus Nocardia; species Nocardia sp. No.11. Next base: position 2,109 of record NZ_JBCGFB010000042.1, read on the forward strand.
TGGTCGTCTTCGACCCGGCGACGATCCACGACACGGCGACCTTCGACCATCCCCGACAACAGGCACGTGGCATCCAGCATGTGCTGGTCAACGGCGAATTCGCGCTGGAGAACGGCAGCGCGACCGGAGTGCGTGCCGGTCGCGCGCTGCGGATGGACGCCACCCGAGAGGAGACCCGATGAACCCGCTGCAGAGCTCGTCGTCCGAAGCGCTGGCGGTGATCCGCGCCGACCGCGCGCTCACCGTGGTGCGCGCACCGGCCATCCCCGACCCGGTCGCGCTCGCCGAAGCCCTGGCCGGTGCGGGCATCCGCGCGGTCGAGCTCACCTTCACCACCCTCGGTGTGCTCGACGCTGTGCGCAAGGCCTCGGCGGTGAGCGCCGCCGTGATCGGCGTCGGCACCGTGACCACCCGCGATCAGGCCGAAGCCGCGATCGAGGTGGGGGCGAAGTTCCTGGTGACGCCCGCGCTGCGCCCCGAGGTGGCCGAGGTCGCCATCGCGCACGGCATTCCGGTCGTGATGGGTGCGTTCACCCCGTCGGAGGTGCTCGCGGCCGTCGAGATGGGTGCGGCCGCGGTCAAGATCTTCCCGGCACGCGCGCTCGGCCCCGCCTATCTGAAGGATCTGCTCGGTCCGTTCCCGCACGTGTTCCTGATCCCCTCCGGTGGCGTCAACTCCCACAACGCCCGCGATTTCCTGCGGGCGGGAGCGATCGCCGTCACCGCGGGCACCGAAGTGGTCGCCCCGCTGGACGTCGCGAGTTCGCGCTGGTCCCACATCGGCTCCAAGGCCGCTCGCTTCGTCCATTCGCTTGATTGAGAGGTATCCCCATGGGCGCCACTGTCGACTGGTTGCGCACCACCACCCCCGGGTTGCTGGTGCTGTGCGGTCTCGCGATCGCCGTGCTACTCATCGCCATCATCAAGGTCAAACTGGAGCCGTTCGTCGCGCTGCTGCTGACCGGTCTGTTGCTGGCACTGGCCGCCGGACTCCCGGTTTCCCAGATCGTCGGCACACCGCTGAAAGCCGGTGAGTCACTGCTGGAAACCGGCTTCGGCGGCATCCTCGGGCACATCGCCGTCATCATCGGTCTGGGCACCGTGCTCGGCGCGATCCTCGAACGATCCGGTGGCGCCGACGTGCTCACCGACAAGCTGCTGAAGACCTTCGGCGAGAAGGGCGCTCCCGTCGCGATGGGTCTGCTCGGCCTCATCTTCGGCATCCCCGTCTTCTTCGACATCGGCATCTTCGTGCTCGCGCCGCTGGTCTACGTCGCCGCCAAGCGTGGCGGGCGCTCGCTGGTGCTCTACGCCATGCCGATGCTGGCCGGTCTGTCGATGACGCACGCCTTTCTGCCGCCGCACCCCGGTCCGGTCGCGCTGGGCGGTCTGCTCGGGGTGAGCCTGGGCTGGCTGATCGTGATGGGATTCGTCTGTGGCATCCCGGGTTTCCTCGCCGCCGGCATCGTGTGGGGCACCTGGATCGGAAAGCGCGTGCAGGTCGACGTGCCCGCCGAGTTCCTGCCGCTCGAGCCGCCCGGCGCGGGCACCGGCGACGGTGCCGACGGTGCCATCGGCGCCGATTCCGTCGGCGGATCCGGCGGCACGGCCGTGCTGACCAAGTCGCCGCCCTCGGTCGCCCTGATCGGGTCGATCATCGCGATCCCGCTGGTACTGATCCTCGGCGCCACCTTCGGTTACCAACTGCTGGACAAGGATTCGGCGCTGCTGCAGGTCCTCACCTTCTTCGGCACGCCGGCGGTCGCGCTGCTCATCACCGTGCTGGTGGCGTTCTATCTGCTCGGTATCCGGCGCGGCTCGACCGTGCAGGAACTGAGCACCATCACCGCCGAATCGCTCAAGCCGGTCGGCATGGTGCTGCTGGTGGTCGGCGCGGGCGCCTTCTTCGGCAAGGTCATCTCCGCCACCGGTATCGGCACCGCGCTCGCCGACACCATGTCCGCGGCCGGGTTGCCGGTGATCGTGCTGTCCTACCTGATCAGCTGCGGTCTGCGGATCGCCCAGGGGTCGGCGACGGTCGCGATCGTCACCACCGGTGGCATCGTCGCGCCCCTGGTGACCGAGCAGGGCTACTCGCAGATGTCGATCGCGTTGATCGCCATGGCGATCGCGGCGGGCTCGATCATCGCCAGCCACGTCAACGACGGCGGCTTCTGGATCATCTCGAAGTACTTCAACATGACCGTGAAGCAGACGTTGCAGACCTGGACCGTCCTCGAGACCATCCTCTCGGTGGTGAGTTTCGCGGTGGCGGCGGTGCTGTTCGCCGTCGTCAGCTGACGGTCAGGGCGCCGACCAGTCGGCGCAGCGCGGCGCGGGGATCGGTCTCGGTTCCCGCGCCGCCGAGCCGGTGCACGACGACTCCGTCGAGATAGTCGACCAGGATCGACGTGTCCCCGGGGTCGATCCCGACCTGCGCCGCCATCCCGATCGCCCATTCCCGGAGCCGGTGATGCCCGCGCTGCAGTGATGCGTGCAGTGCGGGCATCGTCTGCGCCTCGCCGAACAGTGCGAACCTGGCCAGGGTGCGGGTCCGATCGGGGCCGGTGGCGTGCAGGATGAACAGGGCGAGGCCCTCGACGAGGTGCTCGATCGTGGCGGGGCCGAGCAGGCGGTTCAGCGTCGTCCAGTCGGTGCGGTCGCGTTCCTCGAGCCGTTCGGCGACCCCGACCAGCAGCGCTTCGCGGGTGCGGAAGTAGTTCGACGCCGATCCGCTGGGGACGCCCGCCGCTTCGTCGGCCGCGCGGTGGGTGAGTGCTCGCGGCCCCCGGGTGCCCAGCACCTCGATCGCGGCGTCGAGTATCTGTTCGCGTTTCGTGGCCACCCGGAGAGACTACACCCGTAGTGATGAACACTACATCGGTAGTCGAAGTCACTACGGCAGTAGTACGGTGATCCGGTACCTGCAACGAGGGGAGAAGGCGATGTCCACGGCAATCGTCGTCGGGGGTGGAATCGGGGGACTGGCCACCGCGCTGGCGTTGACGCGGCGGGGCTGGTCGGTGGAGGTGCTGGAACGCGCGCCGGAGATCGCCGAGGTCGGCTCGGGAATCTCGTTGTGGTCCAACGCTTTGCGCGCGCTCGACGCGCTCGGCATCGGGTCGGTCGTGCGGGCGCAGGCGATCGGGGACGTCTCGGCCGGAATTCGCGATGCGCGGGGCCGCCGGCTCTCGCGCACCGACGCGGCGACCCTGCGCGAGCGTTTCGGCGCTCCGGTGATGATCCACCGCGCCGCACTGCTCGACATCCTGCGCGACGCGCTGCCCGGGGACGCCGTGCGGACGGGCGTCTCGGTGTCGGCGGCCGAGCCCGGCGGAACGGTGGTCCACTCCGCGGGGGTGTCGCGCGCGGATCTGGTCGTCGGCGCGGACGGCATCCACAGCGTGGTCCGGCGCGCGGTCTGCGGTGAGGTGCGGGCCCGGTACGCCGGGTACACCGCCTGGCGCGCCGTGGTCGACCTGCCGGAGCGGCTGACCGAGTTCGGTGAGACCTGGGGTCGCGGAGCGCGGTTCGGGATGGCTCCGCTCGCCGACGGTCGCGTCTACTGCTTCGCCGTCTACAACGCGCCCGAACACGCGCCGGGCACCTTTGCCGAGGTTCGTGCCCGCTTCGCCGACTGGCATCACCCGATCCCCGCGCTGCTGGCCGCCGCCGACGCGGACACGGTGCTGCACAACGACATCTACGACATCCCCGCACTCCCGGCATTCACCGCGGGTCGCATCGCCCTGATCGGCGACGCGGCCCACGCGATGACGCCGAACCTCGGCCAAGGCGGCTGCCAGGCACTCGAGGACGCGGTGGTGCTGGCCCGTCTGGCCGGCGAACCCGACGGCCTGACCCGCTACGACCGGGAGCGCCGCCCCCGGACCCGGATGATCGCCGCCCGCTCCGCCCGCATCGGCACCGTCGCCCAGCTCTCGGCGGCGCCTGTGGTCGCGCTGCGAGACACCGCGTTGCGGCTCACGCCCGCCTCCGTTTCGCTGCGGGCGATGGGCGAGATTCTCGACTGGACGTGCTGACCGGCCCGACCACCCGTGATCGGCCGCACGGCCGTCGGCCGATCGAGTTCGGACGGCGCTACGTGGACAGCGGGGCGTCGACTGCGCTCGGTCTCGGCGGGCGGCGCGCCATGTCGTCGCGCGCACGCTCCTTCTTCGCTCGGGTGCTTCGCGTCAGCGCGATTCGGTGGCCGATGCGGGGGCGACGAGGGTCTCAGATCGATGCTTGGTAGCGCGCGTGCATGGCGGCCGCCGTGGTGGCCAGCGCGGTGCGGAGTTCGGGTGGGGCGAGGACTTCGAGGTGTTCGCCGAGGGGGAGGAGGGCGTGGGCGAGGATGTCGTAGGACTCGCCGGGAATGGTGATGTCGACCCAGCCGGTCTCGTCCGGCGGGCTCGCCGACGCCAGTGCGTCGCGGACCGCGGCCGCGTCGTTCATCAAGCGCAACAGGCTCAGATGGTCGGCCGAGACGCGGCACCGCGCATGAACGCGCAGGATGGAGCGGGCGAACTCGTCCGCCGCCGCCGCCCAGTGCGCGGTGAGATCGAAATCCGCAGGGCGGGTGAAGGATTCGCCGGTAGGCGTGGCCGAGACGATGCGGCTCGCCCGGTAGGAGCGGATGTCGGTGCCCTCGCGGGCGACCAGGTACCAGGTGCCCGCCTTCATGACCAGGCCGAGCGGATCGACCGTGCGCTCGACGATCTTGTCGCGGCGCCGGTAGCTGATCGCCAGGCGGCGGTCGTGCCACAGCGCGTCCGCGACGTCCGCCAGCGCGGGGGTGTCGTCCGGGCGGTGGAACCAGCCGGGCATGTCGATGTGGACGCGCTCGGCGATGCGGGTGGCGCGACCGCGCAGTTCGGGCGGCAGCGCGGCCAGCATCTTGAGCTGGGCGGTGGCCAGCACGGTGCCGAGACCGAGGTCGGCGGCGGCGCCGGGCAGTCCGGCCAGCAGGACGGCGTCGGCCTCGTCGGAGGTGAGGCCGGTGAGCCGGGTCCGGTATCCGTCGACCAGCCGCACTCCGCCGCCGCGGCCCGGCTCGCTGTACACCGGCACCCCGGCCGCCGAGAGCGCCTCGACATCGCGGTACACGGTGCGCACCGACACCTCCAGCTCCCGCGCCAGCTCGGTCGCGGTCGCCCCGCCCTTGGCCTGCAACAGGAGCAGTAGCTGCACCAACCTGCTCGCTCGCATGTTCTCGACACTAGCCGCAAACCTTGACACAGGATGTCAAGGTTGCGTCGTACTGTTCGACTATGACCACATGGAGCCAGTTCACCGAGGAAGCACCGCGAATCTCCGCCCTGTTCCTGCGCAGGCACCAGGCGACCGGCAATCTGTGCATGCTCGGCACCGTGCGCGCCGACGGGTCGCCCCGGATCAGCCCGATCGAGCCGACCATCTTCGAGGGCATGCTGGTGCTGGCCGGCATGCCCCACACCAGGAAGTTCGACGACCTCGCCCGCGACCCGCGCTTCTGTCTGCACACCGCCACCGTCGACACCAAGGTCACCGACGGTGACGCCAAACTGTTCGGCACGGTCACCGACATCACCGACGAATCCGTGCACGCCCGCTTCGCCCAGAAACTGTTCGACGACAGCGGTTTCGACATCCGCGGCGAGAAGTTCGACCACTTCTTCGTCGCCGACCTCACCGGAGCCTCCACCGTCGAGGTCGACGACGACCACCTCGACATCACCGTGTGGAAGCCCGGCGCGGGCGAACAGGTGGTCCGCAAACACTGACCGCGCTAGTCGGTGTTCGCCGCCGCGAGCAGGGCCTGGATGCGTCGGTAATCGGGTGGGGTCGACGGTTCACTGAGGTCGCCCCTGACCGTGCGGGCCAGCCCGACCGCTGCGCCGAGGGCGGCCCGGTACAGAGCCGACCCGGTGCTGATCCGGCGGACACCCAGTGCCCCGAGGGTATCGATATCGGGGCCGGCCGGTGCGTACAACGTGTTCAGCGGGAGCGTCGTCGCGGCGACGAGCGTGCGCAGCGTGGTCGGGTCGGTGACACCCGGAACGAACAATCCGTCGGCGCCCGCCGCCGCATACAGCCGTGCCCGATGGACCGTCGAGTCCTCGTCGATGCCGAACCAGTACGTGTCGACCCGGGCGTTGACGAACAGGTGTGGTGTCCGGTCCTTGATGATGGTGATGAGGTCGGCGTGCTGGTGCGGCGCGGCCAGCCGGGTGTTGTCGCGCCCGTCCTCGATATTGATTCCGGCGACACCGAGGTCGGCCAGCCGGGCGACATAGTCGGCCACCTCCGCGGGATCCTCGGCGAACCCGGCTTCGATATCGACACTCACCAGGACCGGCAAACGCGTCAATCGTGCGGCGAGGGCGAAGGTTTCGTCCGCCGATGCGGCCTTTCCATCGGGCAGGCCCGCGGCCGCGGCTACCCCGAGACTGGTGGTGGCGATCACCGGGAATCCCGCATCCACGAGCAGGGCGCCGGAGGTGAAGTCCCAGGCATTGGGAAGAACGAGGGGACGCCCGCCGCGGTGGAGGGCATGGAAGGCATTCGAAGACACCGTGTTTCGGCCTCGCGATCGGTGTTTCGTCGCCCCGCCGTTTCCTGTGGCGACCGAGGTGTTGCCCGGGCTTGCATTGAGCGAATCGTGTGTGTCGGCGGGATGGTGTGGCTCGGCGGAGTGACGCGGGTCGGCCGGGTGGCGTGCGGTTTCGGATGCGAGGATCCCGCCGGCGAGGGCGACCGCGAGTTCGCTCCCGGGGCACCGGTGCGGTCCCGCGCCGAAGCCCAGGCCTGGGTGCCGCAGATCTAGTTCGGTCACCACGCCGTCGACGAGACGCCGGGTGGCGCGCAGCGGCGGTGTGGTGGCCATGATCAGCGCGGGCCGGTCCGCCGGGGCACCGAGGTGTGACGCGCGGGCGGCCGCGATCAATTCGCCGGTGGCCGCGCACGCCTGGACCAGGATGCAGATCCGTGCCGCGATTCGCTCGTCCTCGGTCGGGGGCTCGCTCCCGGACTCCTCGTCATCGCCCGGGCCTCGGTCCGCGTGCACCGGACTCGCTGTCCGGTCCGGAAAGGCCTCGTCGTCGACCACCGCTGCGCGGGCGGCGACGTGTGCGCGGACCGGCTGATGCAGCGCTCCGGCCGGCGATGTGCCGGTGTGTGGGGAGGCATTCGCCGGCTCCGCGCACAACGCCACGAGTTCCCCCACCGCCGCATCCGCCGCCGGGGTGATCGGTTGGTGGGGTTGATAGGCGTCGGCGACGGCGCACACCGCCGTGACCGCACTCTCCGGGATCCCCATCGCGGCGAGCAGCACTCGGACATGGGCCAGTGGCTGCCCGGCCCTGGCCGCGGCCTCGGCGCGGAGGACTAGGGGATCGAGTCGATCCAGCTCGCGTTGCAGCGCTGCCCGGCGGCGCCGATGGACGGGGCCGTCGCAGAACCGGGGCACGTGCGCCCGCAGCCACGCGATGCCCGGTCCGGGCGCAACGGGCACCGGCGGCATCGGCGCGGTGGACAGAAGTTCGCGGACGAGCTCGGGATCGCTGATCACGCCGTCGACGGTAGGTCCGCGACCTTTCGATGGCCGCCGAACAATCGCGGTCGCATGATGGGGAGATGCCTGCCCGCGCCGCCGTCCTCGCCGACTGGGCCGCCGTCCTCGCCGACCGGACCAGAGCCCACATGTGCCTGGCCCTGCTCGACGGCCGCGCCTGGACCGCGGGCGAACTGGCCCGCCTGACCGGCGTCGCGCCCTCTACCGCCACGGCCCACCTGGACCGCCTGAGTACCGCGGGTTTGATCACCGAACGCAAACAGGGCAGGCACCGCTATGTCGAACTGGCGAGCCCCGCGATCGCCCAACTCCTGGAAACCCTGCTGGCGGAACTCGATCCGACCCCCACCCCGCCGAAGAACCTGCGCGCCGCGACCGCCGACGCGGCGCTGGCCCGCGGCCGAACCTGCTACAACCACCTGGCCGGTCGCCTCGGCGTCACCATCACCGACGCCATGACCCACCGAGGCCTCCTCGACCCGGACAGCGCCCACACCCTGACCCCCGAGGGCATCACCTGGCTGACGGAAACCCTCGGCATCGACGAGCCCACCCTCACCCGCGCCCGCCGTCCCCTCACCCGCCCCTGCCTGGACTGGACCGAACGCCGCACCCACCTGAGCGGCCCCGCCGCGGTCCTCCTGCGCCGCCGCCTCCTGACCCTCGGCTGGATCGCCCCGTCCGGCACCGGCCGCGCCGTCCGCGTCACCCCCGCCGGAGAAGCCGGCCTGGCCGAAACCCTCGGCCTGGACCTCGCCGACCTACGCTGACGCCCCGGACCCGGCTTCTCAGTCGAACACCTGCTGATCGCGCCACGCGGAGACTCGCTCGGCCGCCTCCGCCGGTACCTGAACTCCGCGACACCGAAGAATCAGCAGCACATCCTTGGCCCGAGCAGCACCAAACCTTCGTCCCGGCCTACTTCTCGCAGGGTCTGAGCAAGGGGTCCGTGGAAGCTAGACGAGTTCGATGAACCCGCACCGTACTCGCGATCGAGCGGCTGATCACCGGTGTTCACCGAATTCCGGCGAGCCGGGCCGACGACGCGCTCAGGCATCGCGCAGGGAATCTCGTCGGTGGCGGAGGTAGTCGCGTTCGATGTCGTTGGGGGTGAGGGCCAGCGCGGTGTCGTAGGCGGTGATGGCTTCGGCGAAGCGGCCTGCGCGACGGAGGAGGTCGGCGCGGAGAGCGTGGTAGAGGTGGTGGTCGGGGAGGTCGATGGTGGTGAGTTCGGCCAGGGCGGCGGTGGGGCCGTGGACTTCGGCGAGGGCGACGGTGCGGTGCAGGGCGACGACGGGGGTGGGGGTGAGGGTGTACAGGTGGTCGTAGAGAGTGAGGATCTGGGGCCAGTCGGTGGCGGCCGCGGTGGGGGCGTCGGTGTGGACGGCGTTGATGGCGGCTTGGAGCTGGTAGGGGCCTGGGGCGTTGCGGCGCAGGCATTCTCGGAGCAGGGCCCGCGCCTCGGCGATGAGATCACCGTCCCAGCGGGTGCGGTCCTGGTCGGGCAGCGGGATCAGGCGCCCACCGTCGGTGCGCGCGGCCCGGCGGGCTTCGGTGAACAGCAGGAGCGCGAGCAAGCCCATGATCTCCGGCTCGCCGGGCAGGAGATCGGTGAGCAGTCGAGCGAGCCGGATCGCTTCGGCGCACAGGTCGGCGCGGATCAGATCGGGGCCCGCGGTCGCCGAATAGCCTTCGGTGAACACGAGATACACCACGGCGAGCACGGCGGGGAGCCGCGCGGGCAGTTCGGCGTCGGCGGGCACCCGGTAGGGGATGCGGGCGTCGCGGATCTTGCCCTTGGCGCGGACGAGCCGTTGCGCCATCGTCGATTCCGAGACCAGGAACACGCGCGCGACCTCGGCGGTGGTGAGTCCGCCGAGCAGCCGCAACGTCAACGCGACCCGGGCGGTGGGAGCCAGCGCCGGATGACAGCAGGTGAAGATCAGGCGTAGCCGATCGTCGGGGAATCCGTCGGTGGGTCCGGCCGGGTCCGCGTGCAGCAGAGCGGCTTCGGCGTGCCGGTCGGCCCGGGTCGCCTCGCGGCGGAGCCGGTCGATCGCGCGGTTGCGGGCCGTGGTGATGATCCAGCCCGCCGGGCTCGGCGGCACACCGTCGACGGGCCAGCGCACCACCGCGGCGGCGAACGCCTCCTGCACTGCGTCCTCGGCGACGCCGATGTCGCCGAAGACGCGGATCAGCGACGCGACCGCGCGCCCGTAGTGCTCGGCGAAAACCGCCTCGATGTCCATCTAGCCGCTCGCCACCGGCCGCACCTCGATCGGCAGAGTGAGCACCGCGGCCAGCCGGCCCGCCCAGTCCAGGGCCTCGTCCAGGTCGGCGGCCTGGATGACGGTGAAGCCGCCGATATGTTCGGTGCCCTCGGCGAAGGGGCCGTCGGTGATCAGTACCTCGCCCTCCTTCGCTCGTACGACGGTCGCGGTGCTCGCCTCGTGCAGGCCGACCGCGAACACCCAGGCGCCTGCCGCCCGCATCTCCTCGTTCAGCGCGGACAGTTCGTCGAGGATGGCGTCGATGTTCGCGGGCGCCGGTCCGTCGGGCTGGTAGACGCACAGCAGGTATTGCTTCATGATCGTCCTTTCGCGTGGTGGGGCTTCATCTCCTAGACGAACGGGACGACGCCGTTTCGACAGGCGCGGGTGATCCGATTCTCGTCCGGACCTCCAGCGAGGTGTCCCGGTTCGCCCGACTCGCCGTGCCACGATGAGGCGCATGGAGCTGCTCGCCGCCGCCGACGGCCCGTCGCCGATCGTCTCGCTGTTCTGGATCGCGCTCGTCGCGGTGCTGGCGCCGCTGCTGTCGCGGGCGCTGCGCGGGTTCGTGCCGGATGTGGTGATCCTGCTGGTGGCGGGCACGGTCCTCGGGCCGTTCGCGCTCGGCTGGGCCACCGCGGACGGCGGGGTCGACCTGATCAAGGAACTCGGGCTGGGCATGCTGTTCCTGCTCGCGGGCTACGAGCTGGATCCCCGGTTGCTCGGCGGCAAGTCCGGGCGGGTCGCCTGGCTGGTGTGGCTGGCCGGTCTCGTCTTCGCGTTCGGACTGGTCACCGTGCTGGCCGACAGTGAGTCGACGACCGAGCACATCGCGGTCGCCATCGCGATGACCTCGACCGCGCTGGGCACCCTGCTGCCGATCATCAAGCAGGCCGGGCTGCTCGACACCGCGCTGGGCCGGGCGGTGCTCGCGCACGGCGCCGTCGGTGAGCTCGGCCCGATCGTGGCCATGTCGGTGCTGCTGAGCAGCCACGATATCGGCGCCGCGCTGGTGGTGCTCGCCCTGTTCGTGCTGGCGGCGCTGCTGGTCGGGGTGATCCCGGTGCGGCTGTTCGGGCGCATCCCCGACCTCGGGGCGGCACTGGCCAGGATGGACGGCGGCACCTCCCAGCTGCCGGTACGCGGGTCGATCCTGTTGCTGCTGGTGCTCATGGTGGTGGCCGAACGCTTCGACCTCGATGTGGTGCTCGGTGCGTTCGCCGCGGGCATGGTGCTGCGCAGGCTCATCGCCGCGGGCCACCCGCGGGTCGACGAGCAGCTCGAGACCATCGGCTTCGGGCTGCTGATCCCGGTGTTCTTCGTGGTCTCGGGCATGGCGATCGATCTGTCCGCCGTCGCGGACCGGCCGCTGCTGTGGGTGTCGTTCGTGGCGGCCATCGCGGTGGCTCGCGGGTTGCCGGTGTGGTTGAGCGAGCGGTTCGTCCCGCACGGGCGCAATCTGGCATCGCCGCACGAGCGCGCCCAGCTCGCCCTGTTCGCCGCCACCGGCCTGCCGATCATCGTCGCCGTCACCCAGGTGGCGGTGTCGACGGAGCTGATGAGCGCGGATACCGCGTCGGTCCTGGTCGCCGCCGGCGCGACGACAGTGCTGCTGTTTCCGCTGGTCGCGCGGCTGATCGGGGGGAAGGCGCCGCTCGCGACCGCACCTGCCCATGAATGAGCTTGCATAGTCGTGCATAATCATCACATGGTTGATTCGTCGGGAGGACCCGCACTGCGGGTGGCGGTTGCCGGTGCGAGTGGATACGCCGGTGGCGAAGTGTTGCGTCTGCTGCTGGCCCACCCCGAATACCGAACCGGGCGCCTCGAGATCGGGGCGCTGACCGCCGGATCCAACGCGGGCACCGCCCTGGGCGCGCTCCAGCCGCATCTGCTGCCGCTGGCCGACCGCGTCCTGCAGGAAACCACCCCCGACGTCCTGGCCGGGCACGACATCGTGTTCCTCGGCCTGCCGCACGGCCAGTCCGGCGCCATCGCGCAGGCACTGCCCGAGTCCACGGTCGTCATCGATTGCGGCGCCGACTTCCGGCTCACCGATGCCGCCGCCTGGGAGAAGTACTACGGCAGCGCCCACGCGGGCAGCTGGCCCTACGGCCTGCCCGAGCTGCCCGGTGGCCGCGCGCGGCTCACCGGCGCCCGGCGCATCGCCGTGCCCGGCTGCTACCCGACCGTGTCCAGCGTCGCGCTGGCGCCGGCCATCGCCGCGGGCATCATCGAGCCTGCCGTCAACGTCGTCGCCGTCAGCGGCACCTCGGGCGCGGGCCGCAAGCTCGATATCGGCCTGCTCGGTTCCGAGGTGATGGGCAGCGTCCGTGCCTACGGCATCGCCGGCGCGCACCGGCACACCCCCGAGATCGCGCAGAACCTGAAAGCCGCGGGCGGCGTGGATGTCTCGGTGTCGTTCACCCCGGTGCTCGCCCCGATGCCGCGCGGCATCCTGGCCACCTGCACCGCCCCGGTGAAGGTCGACGCCGCGCAAGCGCGGGCCGTCTACGAGAAGGCCTACGCCGACGAACCCTTCGTGCACCTGCTGCCCGAAGGCGTCCTGCCGCAGACCGGTGCGGTCCTGGGCTCCAACGCCATCACCCTGCAGGTCGCCGTCGACACCGACGCGGGCCTGCTCGTGGTGATCGGCGCGATCGACAACTTGACCAAGGGCACCGCGGGCGCCGCGGTGCAATCGATGAATCTGGCCGTCGGATTCGACGAGACCGCAGGACTTTCCACCGTAGGAGTGGCACCGTGACGACCCCTGATCCGCACACGACGGACCACGGCAATTTGATCCACACCCAGGGCGTCACCGCCCCGCTCGGCTTCCGCGCCGCCGGTATCGCGGCGGGCATCAAGGCCAGCGGCAAGCCCGACCTCGCGCTGGTGCTCAACGAGGGCCCCGAGTACGCGGCGGCCGGCGTGTTCACCAGCAATCAGGTCAAGGCCGCGCCGGTGCTGTGGTCGCAGCAGGTGCTGAAGTCGGGTCGCGTGCGCGCGGTCATCCTGAACTCGGGTGGCGCGAACGCGTGCACCGGCCCCGGCGGTTTCCAGGACACCCACCGCACCGCCGAGGAACTCGCCGCGGCACTGAGCAATTGGGGCACCGAGACCGGCGCGGGCGAGATCGCGGTCTGCTCGACCGGCCTGATCGGTGACCGGCTGCCGATGGACAAGCTGATCCCCGCCGTCACCGAGATCGTGCACGAGATGGGCGGCGGCATGTCCGGCGGCTCCGACGCCGCGCACGCCATCATGACCACCGACACCGTGCCGAAGGAATCGGCGTTCCATCACGAGGACAAGTGGAACGTCGGCGGCATGGCCAAGGGCGCGGGCATGCTCGCCCCGTCGCTGGCCACCATGCTCGTCGTACTCACCACCGATGCGGTAGCCACCCCCGAGCAGCTCGACCAGGCGCTGCGTAAGGCCACCAAGTACACCTTCGACCGGCTCGACGTCGACGGCTCCTGCTCCACCAACGACACCGTGCTGCTGCTGGCCAACGGTGCCAGCGGCGTCGCCCCGTCCCAGGAGGACCTCGAGGCCGCCGTCTTCACCGTGTGCGACGACCTGGCCGCCCAGCTGATGGCCGACGCCGAGGGCGTCACCAAGCGGGTACGGGTCACCGTCAGCGGCGCGGCCTCCGAGGACGAGGCCCTCACCGTCGCCAGGGCGGTCGCGCGCGACAGCCTGGTCAAGACCGCGCTGTTCGGCTCGGACCCGAACTGGGGCCGGGTGCTCGCGGCCGTCGGCATCGCCCCGGTGACGCTGGACCCGAACCGGATCGCGGTGTCGTTCAACGGCAATCCGGTGTGTGTCGACAGCGTCGGCGCGCCCGGCGCGCGCGAGGTCGACCTGTCCGGCGAGGACATCGACGTGCTGATCGAGCTCAATGTCGGCGAGGGCACCGCGATGGTGCGCACCACCGACCTCTCGCACGCCTACGTCGAAGAGAACTCGGCGTACAGCTCATGAGCAGCGGTGTGGTGCAATCCCTGTCGGCGCTGGACAAGGCGCATGTGCTCGCCGACGCGCTGCCGTGGCTGCAGAAGTTCCGGGACAAGGTCGTCGTCGTGAAGTACGGCGGCAACGCCATGGTCGACGACGAACTCAAGGCCGCCTTCGCCGCCGACATGGCGTTCCTGCGCACCGTCGGCGTGCACCCGGTGGTGGTGCACGGCGGCGGCCCGCAGATCAACGCGATGCTGAAGAAGCTCGGCATGGCGGGGGAGTTCCGCGGCGGCTTCCGCGTCACCACCCCCGAGGTGATGGACGTGGTGCGGATGGTGCTGTTCGGCCAGGTCGGGCGCGAGCTCGTCGGGCTGATCAACGCGCACGGCCCGTACGCGGTCGGCATCTCCGGTGAGGACGCGCACCTGTTCACCGCGACCCGGCGCACCGTGACCGTGGAGGGCGTCGCCACCGACATCGGCCTGGTCGGCGACGTCACCGAGGTCAACCCCGGCGCCGTGCTCGACCTGATTGATGCCGGGCGCATCCCGGTGGTGTCCACCATCGCGCCCGACGCCGACGGCGTGGTGCACAACATCAACGCCGACACCGCCGCCGCCGCGCTGGCGGAGGGGATCGGCGCGGAGAAGCTCGTCGTCCTGACCGATGTCGAGGGCCTCTACACCGACTGGCCCGACCGCTCCTCGCTGACCAGCGAGATCGACGCGACGGCGCTGGCGGAGTTGCTGCCGCGCCTGGATGCGGGCATGGTGCCGAAGATGGAGGCGTGCCTGCGCGCCGTTCAGGGTGGGGTGCCCAGCGCCCATGTGATCGACGGCAGGGTGCCGCATTCGGTACTACTGGAGTTGTTCACCGGAGAAGGAATCGGAACGATGGTGACCGCATGAGTGAAGTAGAGAAGCTGCAGCAGCGGTGGTCGGCCGCGATGATGAACAACTACGGCACCCCGAAGGTCGCGCTGGTGCGCGGCGCGGGCGCGGTGGTCTACGACGCCGACGGCAAGCGCTACGTCGACTTCCTCGGTGGCATCGCGGTGAACAGCCTCGGCCACGCCCATCCCGCCATCCTGGAAGCGGTCACACAGCAGCTGGGCACGCTCGGCCACGTGTCGAACATCTATGCCAGCGAACCGGTGATCGAGCTGGCCGAGAAGCTGCTCGCGCACTTCGGTGACGGTGAGGGCAAGGCGTTCTTCTGCAACTCCGGCACCGAGGCCAACGAGGCCGCGTTCAAGATCGCCCGGCTGACCGGCCGGTCCAAGATCGTCGCCGCCGAGGAGGCCTTCCACGGCCGGACCATGGGCGCGCTCGCACTCACCGGGCAGCCGTCCAAGCGCGAGCCGTTCGCGCCCATGCCGCCCGGTGTGGTGCACGTGCCCTACGGTGACGCCGCCGCGCTGGAGGCCGTCGTCGACAGCGACACCGCCGCGGTGTTCCTGGAGCCCATGATGGGCGAATCCGGGGTGGTCGTCCCGCCGTTCGACTATCTGGCCCGGGCTCGCGAGATCACCTCGCGGGCGGGCGCGCTGCTGATCCTCGACGAGGTGCAGACCGGAATCGGCCGTACGGGAACGTTTTTCGCGCACCAGGCGGCGGGCATCGTGCCCGACGCGATCACCCTGGCCAAGGGGCTCGGCGGCGGTCTGCCGATCGGTGCCGTGCTGGCGCAGGGCCGGGCCGCCGAGCTGCTCACCCCGGGCATGCACGGCACCACCTTCGGCGGCAACCCGGTGTGCGCCGCGGCGGCGCTGGCCGTGCTGCGCACGATCGATGCCGAAGACCTGCTCTCCCATGTGGAATGGGTCGGCAAGAAGCTCAGCGACGGGATCGCGCTGCTCGAGCATCCCGAGATCGATCACGTCCGTGGCGCGGGTCTGCTGATCGGCATCGTGCTGCGCGACGACATCTCCGCCTTTGTGGACGAGCGGGCGCGGGAGGCGGGCTACCTGATCAACCCCGCCAAGCCGAACGTGATCCGGTTGGCACCGCCCCTGGTGCTCACCGAAACCCAGGCCGACAACTTCGTCGCCGACCTGCCCGAGATCCTCGACAAGGCCG
Organism: Nocardia sp. No.11; assembly: GCF_038752175.1. Lineage (NCBI taxonomy): Bacteria > Bacillati > Actinomycetota > Actinomycetes > Mycobacteriales > Nocardiaceae > Nocardia > Nocardia sp. No.11. Next base: position 17,978 of record NZ_JBCGFB010000042.1, read on the forward strand.
CCGCCGATGCGAAGGGAGCCAGCAAGTGACCCTGCGCCACTTCCTGCGCGACGACGATGTGACCCAGGCCGAACAGGCCGAAATCCTCGCCATCGCCGCGGATCTGAAGAAGAACCCGTTCGCGCACCGGCCGCTCGACGGTCCGCGCGGGGTCGGGGTGATCTTCGAGAAGAACTCCACCCGCACCCGGTTCTCGTTCGAGCTGGGCATCGCCCAGCTCGGCGGGCACGCGGTCGTCGTCGACGGCCGCGACACCCAGCTGGGCCGGGAGGAGACCCTCGGCGACACCGGCAGCGTGCTCTCGCGCTATGTCGAGGCCATCGTCTGGCGGACCTTCGAACAGTCGCGCCTCGACGAGATGTCGTCCACCGCGACGGTTCCCGTGGTGAACGCGCTGTCCAACGAGTTCCATCCCTGCCAGGTGCTCGCCGATCTGCAGACGATCAGCGAGCGCAAGGGAGCCCTCGCCGGGCTTCGTCTCACCTACTTCGGCGACGGTGCCAACAATATGGCGCACTCGCTGCTGCTGGGCGGGGTCACCGCGGGCATGCACGTGACCGTCGCCGCGCCCGCCGGTTTCGAGCCGTTGCCGTGGATCCTCGAGGCCGCCGCCAAGCGGGCCGCGGAGACCGGCGCGACGGTGAGCGTCACCGACGATCCGGTGGCGGGCGCGACCGGCGCGGACGTGCTCGTCACCGACACCTGGACCTCGATGGGCCAGGAGAACGACGGCCTCGACCGGGTCGGCCCGTTCCGTCCGTTCCAGGTCAACGACGCCTTGCTCGCCGCCGCCGATCCGGAAGCCATTGTGATGCACTGCCTTCCGGCGCACCGCGGTGAGGAGATCACCGACGAGGTGCTCGACGGCCCGCACAGCGTGGTCTGGGACGAGGCCGAGAACCGGCTGCACGCCCAGAAGGCGCTGCTGGTCTGGCTGCTCGCGAAAGCCGCCGCATGAGACCGCGAACCGGGGCCGGCGTGGGGGTCGGTCGATGAGCGCGCCCGAGAAGGGGTCGCCCGCCATCGCCCGCACCCGCGCCGGCCGCCAATCGCGCATCGTGGAGCTGCTGTCCGCGCATTCGGTCCGCAGCCAGACCGAACTGGCGACGCTGCTGGCCGCCGAGGGCATCGAGACCACCCAGGCGACCCTGTCGCGTGACCTCGACGAACTCGGCGCGGTCAAGCTGCGTGCCGCCGACGGTGGCGCGGGTGTCTACGTCGTGCCCGAGGACGGCAGCCCCGTCCGCGGCGTCACCGGCGGCACCGGCCGCCTCTCCAAGCTCCTCGGCGACCTGTTGGTCTCCACCGACGCCAGCGGCAATCTCGCCGTCCTGCGCACCCCACCCGGCGCCGCCCACTTCCTGGCCAGCGCCCTCGACCGCGCCGCCCTGCCCTTCATCGTCGGCACCATCGCCGGCGACGACACCATCGCCGTCATCGCCCGCGAGCCCCTCACCGGCGCCGAACTCGCCGCCCGCATAGAAGAATTGGCCTGATCCTTCTCGCCCCCGCGCGATCGACTGCTCGCGCACGCGCTGGCCGTCGGCCTGGCCCGTTGCCCAGGCAGTCCGCGCAGATGCCGAACCGGTTGCCCGGATAAGCCGGCTATTGCCTGGATGCGCCGTCCGGCCAGACGACGTCCACCGGGATGCCGTGGGCGCGGGCGGAGGCGACGACGGTGGCGGTGCCGCCGCGTTCGCCATCGTCGCCGTCCCAGACTGCGAGGAGGCGATCGCAGTCGGCGACGAGGATCTGGTTGGCGGCTTCGTAGGCGCTCCTGCCCGCCGTCTCGAAGTCCATCACCCGCACCGTGCTCGCACGGTCGATCAGGGCGTCGAACTGGGACGCGTGGTCGGGCTTCACCTCGGCCGAGCGGTAGTCGCGCGAGGGCAGGACGACTTCCAGGCGGCCGCCGGCCGCCAGCACGGCCTCGGCGAAGATCGAGTCCGCGCCGCGGGCCAGGCAGGTGATCCCGATCAGGTCGGGGCAGTCGGTGAGCAGGGCCGAGATCGCTTCGCGCACCAGGGTTTCGGTGGTGGGCGTGAGGTTCATGTGGCCGGTGACGCTGATCCGCATCAGGTCATCCTGCCGGCGCAGCCGGGGCGCGCAGGCCGGCCAGGGCGATCTCGGTGAGCAGGGGAGCCGACTCGGGGGCGGCCTGGCAACCGGCGCCGATGCCGTGGCCGAGCCGCAGGATGTCGCGCGGGCCGACGTCACGGCGCACGAGCCCGGCCTCCTGGACGGGGACCAGGACGGATTCGGCGGACTCGGCCAGCAGGGTCGAGCAGGCGGTGAAGACGTCGGAGGTGCGGTCGATCGCGGCCTTGAGGGTGGCCGCCAGGCCGTGCCGGTGCAGGATGTAGGAGACCAGCTCGCCGAACCACTCGGTGAAAGCGTCCGGGGGAGTGCGGGTTTCGCGCAATTCGGCGGCGCGGGCGGCCAGCGCCTCGATATTGGCGCGGTAGACCGCCTCCATCAGCGCCGTGCGACTCGGGAAGTGGCGGTACAGCGTGCCAGGGCCGACGCGGGCGCGGCGGGCGATGTCGTCGAGGGGCGCCTCGATGCCGTGCTCGGCGAAGGCGTCGCGCGCGCATTCGACGATGCGTTCGTAGTTGCGGCGCGCGTCGGCGCGCATCGGCCGCGACGGTGCGTCCACTCGATCCTCCACTGGAAACGGATGAAGTCTCCGTTTAGGCTTGCGGAAGCGGAGACTTTCTCCCTATGCTAGCTCTGTCATAAACGGAGACTCTCTCCGTTTAGCTTCCCCTTCGATGGAGCTCACTTGACCACCACCACACTTGCTGCGAACGCCCAGGTCGCGCGTGCCCGGCCGGGCATCGTCCTGGCCACCCTGCTGACCTGCCAGCTCATGATCATTCTCGACGTCACCGTGATGAACGTGGCCCTGCCGCGCATCCGCACCGACCTGGAGTTCAGCGCCACCGGCCTGTCCTGGGTGATGAACTCCTACACCCTCGTCTTCGGCGGTCTGCTGCTGCTCGGCGGCCGCGCGGGCGACCTGTTCGGCAGGCGCAGGCTGTTCATCGTGGGCACGACGCTGTTCACCCTCGCCTCGCTGGCGGGCGGGCTCGCGCCCTCGGCGGGCTGGCTGCTCGCGGCCCGGGTCCTGCAGGGCATCGGCGGCGCGATGGCCGCGCCCAATACCCTTGCGCTGCTGACGACTACGTTCACCGAGCCCAAAGCACGCATCCGCGTCCTCGCGTTGTTCTCCGGCATGTCCAGCGCCGGATTCGCCATCGGGCTCATCGTCGGCGGGCTGCTCACCGAATGGGTCGGCTGGCGCTCGGTGCTGTTCATCAATGTGCCGTTCGGACTGCTCATCGTGCTGCTCGCGCTGCGCTATCTGCCCGACGCGCCGCGGCGAGCCGCCCAGCTCGACCTGCCCGGCGCGGTGACCGCGACGGCCGGTGTCGCCGCGCTGGTCTACGGGTTCATCAGCGCGGCCGCGGAGGGCTGGGGCGCGCCGGGCACCGACATCTCCCTGGCGGTCGGCGCGGCACTGCTGGCGGCGTTCGTGGCGATCGAACTCCGTGCGCCGCAGCCCTTGCTGCCGCTGCACCTGTTCGCCGACCGCAACCGGGCCGCCGCCTATCTCAACATGTTCCTCGGGCCGATGGCGGGCATGTCGATGTTCTTCTTCCTGACCCAGTATCTGCAGGATGTGCGCGGGATGAGCGCGCTGGCAACGGGATTCGCCTTCCTGCCGACGGCGGGACTGATGTTCGCGATGATCCGGCTGATTCCCCGGTTACTGGCCCGCTTCGGCCCGAAACCGGTGACCGTGACGGGCACCATCGCGATGACGACCGGGCTCGTACTGCTGACCCGGCTGTCGGCCGACAGCGGCTACTTCCCGCTGCTGTTCGTTGCGATGCTCGCCATGGGCTGCGGTATCGGGCTGGCCTTCTCGCCGCTGAACGTGATCATCATGTCCACGGTGTCACCGGAAGAGGCGGGCGCGGCAGGCGGTGCGTTGCAGACCATGCAGCAGACCGGCGGCGCGCTGGGTCTGGCCGTCCTGGTGACGGTCTTCGGCACCGCGGCCCGCGAGGCGGGCGGTTCACCGACGCACGCCCTCGTCGGCGGGATGACCGCCGCGTTCGGCGCCGCCGCCGTGATCGCGGCCCTGACCTTCGTGGTCGCCCTCACCTTCCGCAGTATCCGATCATCGCAGTAGACCGAAAGCCTTGATCCACCTCGACGAGCGGGACGCGCGACAGGTGACCAGTGCTCGACCACGAAACCGGCTGTCTGCGTGCGGGAGTCCTAGTCGAGGTGGGTGAGCGCGCCGAGGAAGAGGGCGACGAGCGGGCCCCGCGGCCGACGCGCCCTACCGGGTGGTGGCCCGCCCGTCGTCGAGGTCGCGCGCCGGGAGTGTCAGAGCCGTCGCCAGGTCCAGGCCACGTGGACATCCAGCGGCGTGTCCGGCGTGACCATCCGGGGATCGGTATTCAGGCCGTTGGGCGGACCCGACTGGGCCTCCACCGACAGCGACTCCGTCGGCAGGGTCCACACGACGACATCGGTGACGGGCGCGGCGATCGTGAATTCCAGGAAGCCGGGCCAGGTGAGGCGCGCGAGGACACCGTCGGGCATCCCGAAGCAGTCGTCCCACGGCGGGGGAGACGGCGGGAGGCGGCGGCCCGTGGGCAGATAGTCCGGCCCACGCTCGTATTGCCACCCCGGCTGGAACTCGAGGACCAGCGGCCCGGACGCCGCGGCGACCTCGCGCAGGAACCACGGATGCCAACCACCCTGGGCGGGAAAGGGATCGGCGTCGGTGGTGATGCGCAACTCGAGGGTGAGGCCGGTGTCGGTGAGGGCGAACCGCTGGGTGACGGTACCCGCGAACGGCCACGGATCGGTCAGCCGGTGCCGCAGCGTCGCCTCGGTCGCCGAGGCGGACACGACATCCCACGCGCCCTCGCGCGCGGTGCCGTGAATGCTGTGCGGCGGATTGTTGATCGGCATCCGATAGGTCCGGTCACCGACGGTGAAGGTCCCGTAGCCGAGCCTGCCCGCCCAGGGCGCCATGACGAAACACCCGGTCCCTGGGTCCTGGCGGAGCAGCTCGGTCCCGTCGACGGTGAGGCTGTGCAGCGCGCCGCCGTCTCCCGGAGCGATGGTCAGACCAGCGGTGCCCGCGTGGAGACGCACGTCGTCGGCGGCCATGCCGGGGAGGTTAGCGGCGCGCTCCGCTCAGCGGCGGGAGCCCACGCCGGGTCAGTTGAACGGATACTGCCCGCCGCCCGCGCCGCCGCCCGGAGAGTCCGGAGTGGCGACGTCGATGATGTCCTGGACCAGGGCGACGAGGGCACGGCCGACATCGAGCACACCGTTGCCGAGAGTGGAGAATTCCTGTGCGACGTAATGGAGCATCTTGTTCGTCCTCACGTTGGCGAGCCGAATAGTGCTCTCCCAGAGTGCCACACACCGCCGGCAGGGGCACTACATTGCACACGTGCCCGAGAGTTCCGCGACCGTCCGATTCCAGCCCGTGCCCGATCCCCGGCCCGACGACAAGCCCTGGCCGGACATGGTGTGGCCGGTGCCCGACGGCGCCCGGTTGCGCGGCGAGACGGTGCGGCTGACCACGGTCGATCCGTCGGCGGACGCCGGTGAGCTCTTCGCCGCCCTCGACGCGGACGCGGTCTGGGCGCACCTGCCCTGGCGCCCACGCGCGGCGAGCGAATTCGCCGATCATCTCCGGGAATTGAACGCCCACCCCGACTGGCATGTCTGGATCGTCCGCGCGCGCACCGAGATCGGCGATCGAGCGGCGGGCGCGGTGCTCGGCGTCACGTCCTACCTGGATGTCCGCCCGCGGGACGCGGCGCTGGAAATCGGATTCACCGCCTACACGCCGTCGGTCTGGGGCGGTCCGGTCAACCCGGAAGCCAAACTGCTGCTGCTGGAATACGCGTTCGACGAGCTCCACGTGGGTCGGGTGCAGCTGAAGACCGATGTGCGCAACCACCGTTCGCAGCAGGCGATCGCGCGGCTCGGGGCGCAGTACGAGGGCACGCTGCGGCGTCAGTTCCGGCGCGAGGACGGGACCGTGCGCGACAGCGTGCTGTTCTCGATCACCGCCGAGGACTGGCCGCGGGTGCGGGCCGGGCTCACCGAGCGCCTGCGCGCGACCGGGCGCTGCTGACCGCGCGGCGGCTCAGGAGGCGAGGAAGTTCAGGATGGCGAGCGCCAGCGGGGCGCTCAGGTCGAACAGCACGCGGCCGACGTGCAGGCCCGCGGTGGCACCCGCTTCGTAGTTGTCGGACAGGAACTGCAGGATGGTGTCGACCATGGATGCTCCCGGGGTGGTGAGGGCGGGGATCAGGCGAAGAAGCCCTGGAGGATCGGCGTTCCGAGGTCGATCACCGTCTTGGCGACCGTCAACCCCAGATTGCCCAACCCGATGACGACGGCCCCGATGAGGTCGTAGTTCGCCTGGGCGAAATCACGTAGCTGCTGCATGTCCACTCCTCGACCCCGACCGATGGGTAGTTGGTGTGACCAGCGTCTCACAGTTGATGCTTGCTGCCAAGTTGCTGACGCGATGTCACCGCAGGTAGCAGGCGATTTCGTGGGAATCGGACGAGGTCGGGCGCGACGTCACTACCCCCGGGTATGAATGAGATTGCATCATCGTGCATAATCATTTGCAGCAGCGGCGCGAGCCGACCGGCGGCCGGAGCATTCATACTGCTCCAGGCAGCCCGTGCAGCGGAACGACCACACACTTCGAGGAGCACAACAGACATGTCCGATCGCGTCGTACTCGCCTACTCCGGTGGGCTTGACACCTCCGTCGCCATCAGCTGGATCGCGAAGGAGACCGGTGCCGAGGTGGTGGCCGTGGCCATCGACCTGGGCCAGGGCGGCGAGGACATGAACGTGGTGCGCCAGCGCGCCCTGGACTGCGGCGCCGTCGAGGCCATCGTGGTCGACGCGCGCGACGAGTTCGCCGACGAGTACTGCCTGCCCACCATCCAGGCCAACGCGATGTACATGGGCCAGTACCCGCTCGTGTCGGCCATCAGCCGCCCGCTGATCGTCAAGCACCTGGTCGAGGCCGCGAAGTTCCACAACGCGACCACCGTCTCGCACGGCTGCACCGGCAAGGGCAACGACCAGGTCCGCTTCGAGGTCGGCATCGGCGCGCTCGCGCCCGATCTGGAAGTCATCGCCCCGGTCCGCGACTACGCCTGGACCCGCGAGAAGGCCATCGCCTTCGCCGAGCAGAACAACCTGCCGATCAACGTCACCAAGAAGTCGCCGTTCTCCATCGACCAGAACGTGTGGGGCCGCGCGGTCGAGACCGGCTTCCTCGAGGACCTGTGGAACGCGCCGACCAAGGACGTCTACGACTACACCGCCGATCCGACGGTGAACTTCGAGGCGCCCGACGAGGTCATCATCACCTTCGACAAGGGTGTGCCGGTCGCCATCGACGGCCGCCCCGTCACCGTGCTGCAGGCCATCGAGGAGATGAACACCCGCGCCGGACGCCAGGGTGTCGGCCGCCTCGACATGGTCGAGGACCGGCTCGTCGGCATCAAGAGCCGCGAGATCTACGAGGCCCCGGGCGCCATCGCGCTGATCACCGCGCACCAGGCCCTGGAGAACGTCACCATCGAGCGCGAGCTGGGCCGCTACAAGCGCCAGGTCGAGCAGCGCTGGGGCGAGCTGGCCTACGACGGCCTGTGGTTCTCCCCGCTCAAGCGCGCGCTGGACGCCTTCGTGCAGGACAGCCAGCAGCACGTCACCGGCGACATCCGGATGGTGCTGCACGGTGGTTCGGCCGTGGTCAACGGCCGCCGCTCCGAGCAGTCGCTCTACGACTTCAACCTGGCCACCTACGACGAGGGCGACACCTTCGACCAGTCGCTGGCCAAGGGCTTCGTGCAGATCCACGGCCTGTCCTCGAAGGTCGCCGCCCGCCGCGACCTCAACCAGAAGTAGTACGAGAGCACGTCGTAGTCTCGACACCGGCCGGTCCACGCGGACCGGCCGGTGCCGTGCCCAGCCATGCCCGCCAGCCGACCGGAGGAAACCGCGACCATGACCCATAGTGGAACCAACGAAGGTGCGCTCTGGGGTGGGCGATTCGCGTCCGGCCCGGCCGAGGCGATGGCGGCGCTGAGCAAGTCGACCCATTTCGACTGGGCGCTGGCTCCCTATGACATCCGCGCCTCCAAGGCGCACGCCCGCGTCCTGCACAAGGCCGGGCTGCTCTCCGACGACGACCTGACCGGCATGCTGGCCGGCCTGGACGCCCTCGCCGCCGACGTCGCCTCGGGCGCCTTCGGGCCCGCCGAGTCCGACGAGGACGTGCACGGCGCGCTCGAGCGCGGCCTGATCGAGCGGGTCGGCACCGAACTCGGTGGCCGGTTGCGCGCGGGCCGCTCGCGCAACGACCAGGTCGCGACCCTGTTCCGGATGTGGCTGCGTGACGGTGTGCGCCGCGTCGCCGCCGGCGTGCTCGATGTGGTCGATGCCCTGGTCGCCCAGGCCGCCGCGCACCCGGACGCCGTGATGCCCGGCAAGACCCACCTGCAGGCCGCGCAGCCGGTGCTGCTCGCCCACCATCTGCTCGCGCACGCCCATCCGCTGCTGCGTGATCTGGAGCGCCTGCGCGACTTCGACAAGCGCGCCGCGATCTCCCCGTACGGTTCGGGCGCGCTGGCGGGTTCCTCGCTGGGCCTCGACCCCGAGCAGATCGCCGCCGAACTCGATTTCACCGCCTCGGCCGCCAACTCGATCGATGCGACCTCCTCCCGGGACTTCGCGGCCGAGGCCGCGTTCGTGCTGGCCATGATCGGCGTCGACCTGAGCCGGATGGCCGAAGAGATCATCATCTGGAGCACACCGGAATTCGGGTACGTCACCCTCGCCGACGCGTGGTCGACCGGCTCGTCGATCATGCCGCAGAAGAAGAACCCGGACGTCTCCGAGCTGACCCGCGGCAAGGCGGGCCGCCTGATCGGCAACCTGACCGGTCTGCTGGCCACCCTGAAGGCCCAGCCGCTGGCTTACAACCGCGACCTGCAGGAGGACAAGGAACCCCTGTTCGACTCGGTCGCCCAGCTCGAACTGCTGCTGCCCGCCATCGCGGGCCTGGTCGCCACCCTCACCTTCCACACCGACCGGATGGCCGAGCTCGCCCCCGCCGGCTTCACCCTCGCCACCGACATCGCGGAATGGATGGTGCGCCGAGGTGTTCCGTTCCGGGTCGCGCACGAGGCCGCGGGCGCCTGCGTGCGGGCCGCCGAGGCGCGCGGCGTCGGTCTCGACGAACTGACCGACGAGGAATTCGCCGCCGTCGACGCGTCGCTGACCGCGGGGGTACGCGACGTGCTCACCGTCCAGGGCTCGATCGCCTCCCGCAACGCCCGCGGCGGCACCGCCGGTGTCCGCGTCGCCGAACAGCTCGACGAGGTCCGCAAGAACGCCGAAGACGCCCGCGCCTGGCTGAACTGACCGCGGGCGTGTCACCGCCGCGCGGCGGTTACCCTGCGGCCATGACCCTGGTCCTGCTGGCACTGGCCATCGCCTCCGAAGTCACCGCGACGGTGTCGCTGAAGCTCTCGGACGGTTTCACCAAGCTCGTTCCCTCGATCGTCGTGGTCATCGGCTACGCCACCGCGTTCTACTTCCTGTCCCAGGCGCTGAAGCGGGGCATGGCGATCGGGGTGGCGTACGGGATCTGGTCGGCGGTGGGTGTCGCGGCGATCGCGCTGATCGGGGTGCTGTTGCTGGGGGAGCGGCTGACCCTGGTGCAGGTCGGCGGGATCGGGCTGGTGATTCTCGGTGTGCTCGCGCTGGAACTCGGTGGCGCGCACTGACGTCGGTGCGCTACAGCTCCGCGCGGACCCGGAAACCCGCGTCGCGCAACGCCTCCAGGACGTCGTCGCGGTGGGCGGGGCCGCGCGTCTCGACGGTGAGCGAGACCTCCACCTCGTCGACCTCGAGCCACATCCCGGTGCGTGAGTGGACGATGTCGACCACGCTCGCCCCGGCGCGCCCGACCACCCCGAGCAATGCCGACAGCGCGCCCGGCCGATCGGCGATGGTCACTCGCATCGCCAGGTAGCGGCCCGCCGCGCTGAGGCCGTGCCCGATCACCCGGGTGAGCAGCAGCGGATCGATATTGCCGCCGGACAGGATGGTCACCACCGGGCCGGGCAGCGCGCGGTCGCTCAGCGGGGACAGCAGCGCGGCCACACCCGCCGCGCCCGCCGGTTCGACGATGAGCTTGGCCCGTTCCAGGCACAGCAGCAGCGCCTTCGACAGCGCGTCCTCGTCGACGGTCACGATCTCGCCCACCAGCTCCGCGACGTGCGCGAACGGCACCGCGCCGGGCAAGCCGACCGCGATGCCGTCGGCCATCGTCGCCATGCGCGGCACCCGGACCGGCTTGCCCGCCGCCAGGGAATCGGGCCAGGCCGCGGCCTCTGCCGCCTGCACCCCGATCACCGTGACCCGCGGCGCGAGCGCGTGCAGCGCCACCACCACACCGGCGAGCAGGCCGCCACCGCCGGTCGGTACGACGACGGTGCCGACGTCGGGCACCTGCTCGAGGATCTCCAGCGCCACCGTCGCCTGACCGGCCACGATATCGGGATGATCGAACGGGTGGATCAGCGTCGCACCCGTCCGCTCGGCGAATTCCTGTGCGGCGAGCAGGGATTCGTCGATGGTGTCGCCCACCTGATGCACCTCGGCGCCGTAGGCGCGGGTCGCCACCAGTTTGGGCAGTGACGCGCCGATCGGCATGAACACCGTCGAGGTGATGCCGAGCTCGGCGGCCGACCACGCGACACCCTGCGCGTGATTGCCCGCGCTGGCCGCCACCACCCCGCGCGCCCGCTCGGCCGCCGGGAGATTCGCGATCCGGTTGTAGGCGCCACGCGGCTTGAACGAGCCGGTGCGCTGCAGGTTCTCGCATTTGAGCAGCACCTGCGCACCGACCCGTTCCGACAGCACCCGCGACCCCACGGTCGGCGTGCGCCGGATCACCGGCGCCAACAGCCGCGCGGCCGCCTCGATCCGCTCGAGTCCGACGGTCTCCATGGCCACATCGTGCCAGCCGGGCGTGGGGACCGGTGATCACCACGCGCCGGTGGCGATGGCGATGACGGCTAGGCGGCCTTGGCGATGTTGTGGGCCATGGTGCCGAGGCGGGTGAGCCGGGCGTCGCCGAGGGGCGTGAGTTTGCCGCCGAGCCGGTTGGTGACGAAGGCCAGCGACATCCCGGTCTCGGGGTCGGCGAAGGCGCCGGAGCCGCCGAGGCCGAAGTGGCCGAAGGCCGAGATCGGTGCGGCCTTGGACGGTTTCATCGGGACTCCGTGGAATCCGAGGGCCCACGGAATGCGGAAGGCCAGCACGTAATCGGGAGTGAAGACCTGGCGGGTGGCGACGCGGCGGATCGACCCCGGTTCCAGGATGCGGGTGCCGTCGAGTTCGCCGTCGTGCGCCAGCGCCGCGTAGACCCGGGCCAGTGCGCGCGCCGAGAACACACCGTTGACCCCGGGCATGACCGAGTCGTGCACGCGCGGATCGACGATGAGGTCGGCGAACCCGCGCGGGGTGGTCTCCGCGGCCGCCGCGTACCTGGTGCGGGTGAGCAGATCCGAGCCCCGGTCCCAGTCCATGCCCGCGGCCCGCAAGCGCGGAAACGTGGTGGCGATGCGGTGGCGCTGGTCCGTCGGTACCCGGAACCAGAGTTCCTCGGCGCCGAGGGGTTCGGCGAGTTCGGTGCGGACCACGTCGACGAATTCGCGTCCGGTCACCCGGCGCACCAGTTCGGCGGCCAGATGCCCGTAGCTGATCCCGTGATAGCCGCTGGTGACCCGGTGCCGGGGATCGGGAGTGGCCGCGGCCAGCGCGGCGGTGACGGCCTCGTCGTCGAGGAAGCGTTCCACGGGCCCGGGCAGCAGGCCGCGCAACCGATGCAGGCCCGCACGGTGGGTGAGCACGTCGCGCACCGTGATGTGTCCCTTGCCCGCCGCCGCGAACTCGGGCCAGTACTCGGCCACCGCGGTGTCGTAGTCGAGGTGGCCGCGCTCGGCGAGCTGATGGATCACGGTGGAGGCGACGCCTTTTCCGGTGGAGAAGGCCAGCGCGACCGTGTCCGACGCCCACGGCACCCCGGGACTCGCGTACCCCGCCCAGACGTCGACGACCGGCTCGCCGTGCAGGTACACGCACAGCGCGCCGCCACCGTGCGACGGTTTGCGGAAGAGGCGGTCGAACATCGCGACCAGGCTGACGAAACGGCGATCCACCGACTGCGTTGTCGAAACTCCCATCGTTCGAGCATGCCACCCCGCACACAGGACCGGTCGGTACGGTGATCGTTTCCTGACCGTCACATAGCGGACAGCGCTCGCAATACATCGTCCATAGCATGTGGGTATGCCCCCGAGAAGACGATCGGCGCTGCTCGCGAGGCTCGTGGTGGACGAGCCCGGCCGCCCCCAGGTGATCCTCGGCGAACTGCGCCGGGTGATCCTCGACGGCGCCGTGCCACCGACCACCGTGATTCCGCTGCGTGAGGTGGCCGTGCTGTTCGGCGTGAGCCACATCCCCGTGCGCGAGGCGCTCAAGACGCTGATCGGGGAGGGGCTGGTCACCCATCGCCCGCAGCGCGGCTACCAAGTGGCCCAGCTCACGCCCCGGGAATTGCGTGAGATGTACATCGTGCGCGACACCTTGGAAACCGCCTCGCTCGCGGCCGCCGCGACCAACGCCGGCGAGGCCGAACGCGCGCATCTGCTCGCGGTGAACGAACTCCTCGAGCGTGCGATCCTCGACGACGACCCGGAGACCTATCAGCGCCAGTCGCGCAGCTTTCATGTCGCGCTGACTCGCCCGTCGCGGATGTTCCGGCTGCTGCACATGCTCGAAGCCGCCTGGAACGTCACCGAACCCGTGCAATCCATGGTCCACATCGATCGGTGTGACCGGGAGCGATTGCACTCCGACCACATCGCGATGCTCGACGCGTTCCTGGCCCGCGATGTCGAGCGACTGCTCGCGGTCGCCGACGAACACCATCGGCGCCTGGAATCGGTGATCGCGACCCTGCCGACCGACACCGGATTGCTCGCGCCCGAAGATATATCTTCCGTGCAATAGCCGGGAAATTGTCGGGAAACCGAAGGGCAACTGCTGATACTTACCGTCAGCGAAGCAGATTCACCCTTCGGATGGGAACGACCATGACCGATACCATCACCTCCTCGGCGGGTGTACCCGCCGGTGATCCACCCGCCTACGATCCCCGGCTGACCAACGAGGATCTGGCGCCGCTGCGCACGCAGAACTGGGGCACCTACAACATCTTCGCGTTCTGGATGTCGGATGTGCACAGCGTCGGCGGATATGTCACGGCCGGTAGCCTTTTCGCACTCGGCCTGGCCAGCTGGCAGGTGCTGGCGGCCTTGCTCATCGGTATCACCATCGTCTATTTCTTCTGCAATCTGGTGGCCAAGCCGAGTCAGGTGACCGGCGTGCCCTATCCGGTGATCTGCCGCAGCGCTTTCGGGGTGCTCGGCGCGAATATCCCGGCCATCATCCGCGGGTTGATCGCGGTCGCGTGGTACGGGATCCAGACCTTCCTCGCTTCGGCGGCGCTGGATGTCGTGCTGGTGAAACTGTTTCCGGGATTGGCGCCGTACGCCGTCACCGCCGACTATGGGTTCCTGGGCTTGTCGCTGCTCGGCTGGGGTAGCTACCTGCTGCTCTGGGTGGTGCAGGCGTGCGTGTTCTGGCGCGGCATGGATTCGATCCGCAAGTTCATCGACTTCTGTGGTCCTGCTGTGTATGTCGTGATGTTCGTGCTGTGCGGATATCTCATCGCGAAAGCCGGCTGGGGCGCGATCGACCTGAACCTGGGCGAGGTGACCTACACGGGCTGGGCGTCGGTGCCGGTGATGCTCGGCGCGATCGCGCTGGTGGTGTCCTACTTCTCCGGGCCGATGCTGAATTTCGGTGACTTCTCCCGCTACGGCAAGAGTTTCCAGGCCGTGAAGACCGGCAATCTGCTCGGCCTGCCGGTGAATTTCCTGGTGTTCTCGTTGCTGGTCGTGATCACCGCGTCGCTGACGGTGCCGGTCTACGGTGAATTGATCACCGATCCCGTCGCCACCGTCGCCAAGATCGACTCCACCTTCGCTATCGTGCTCGGTGCGCTCACCTTCACCATCGCCACCATCGGCATCAATATCGTCGCGAACTTCATCTCGCCCGCGTTCGATTTCTCGAATGTGAGCCCGCAGCGGATCAGCTGGCGCGCGGGCGGCATGATCGCCGCGGTCGGTTCGGTGCTCATCACGCCGTGGAATCTGTACAACAATCCCGATGTCATCCATTACACGCTCGAAGTGCTCGGCGCTTTCATCGGCCCGCTGTTCGGCGTGCTGATCTGCGACTACTACCTGGTGCGCAAGCAGAAGGTGATCGTCGACGATCTGTTCACCATGTCCGAGCAGGGGACCTACTGGTATCACAAGGGCTATCACCCGGCCGCAGTCGTCGCGACCGCCGTCGGCGCCCTCGTCGCGGTGTTCCCGGTGCTGGCCAACAGCCTGCCCGGCATGCATACCGCCGCCCAGTACAGCTGGTTCATCGGCTGCGGTCTCGGCTTCCTCGCCTACTACGCGCTGACCGCGGGCAAGCGCGCGGCGGCCGCCCAGCAGGTCGGTGCCTGATGCGGATCCGGGTCGTCAACCCGAACACCACGCGAGCGATGACCGAGACGATCGAGCAGTGCGCCCTGGCCGTCGTGGGCCCGGGCACGCTGCTCGACGCGGTCACCTCCGAGACCGGTCCGGCCTCCATCGAGAGTCACTACGACGAGGCGATGAGCGTGCCCGGGCTCCTCGCGGCGATCCGGCGCGGCGAAGCCGACGGCGTGGACGGCTACGTCATCGCCTGCTTCGGCGATCCGGGGCTGGACGCGGCCAGGGAACTGGCGGCGGGCCCCGTGATCGGGATCGCGGAGGCGGCGATGCACACCGCGAGCCACCTCGGCCGCGGGTTCAGTGTGGTGACGACCCTCGGCCGCACCCTCGGCCGGGCCGCGGATCTGGCCGAACGCTATGGCATGCAGCGGTTCTGCCTCGGCATCCACGCCTGCGAGCTCCCCGTGCTCGCGCTCGACACCGACCCGGACGCCCGCAAGATCGTGACCGAGGCGTGCCGGACCGCCGTGTCCGCCGACGGATCCGACGCGGTCGTGCTCGGTTGCGCGGGGATGGCCGACCTGTGCGCGCACATCAGCGCCGAGATCGGCGTCCCGGTGATCGACGGCGTGGCGGCGGCGACCCTGACCGTGCAGTCACTGGTGACGCTCGGCCTGCGCAAGTCGGGCAGGGGAGAGTTCGCCACGCCGCCGCCGAAGACCTACACCGGACTGCTGGAGTCGTTCGGCTCCTGAGCGCCGGGTCAGACCCCGATGGCTTCGGGGGTGAGCTCCGCCAGCACGGCATCGAGATCGTCGACGTCGACGACCAGGCGGGTGAAGTCGGGTCCGTCCAGGTCGATGCGGACGGCGCTGCCGCCGAAGGTGGTGTCCCAGAACTCTTTTCGGCCCTTGCCGCGATAGACGCCGGCCGCGATCACCCCGGGGATGAAGGTGCCGGGGGCGCGGACCCACGGCGGGCGCAGGTCGACCTCGGCGGGGCGGATGCCGGTGATGGCGGCGCGGTCGATCACGACCTGCTGGCGCAGGGCGAGCAGGCGATGCCCGCCGAGTACATGGACCGTCACCGTGTCGTCGTTGATCTCGACCTCGACCATCGCTACCTCACTCGCCGTCGGTGGAACCGTTCCCTGTTCAGGGTCCCCGTCCGGCCTGGTCGGCGACTGTGGCGAGCCTGTGATTTCACCAAGAACATAAAACATCGGCAGATATAGATATGCGCATCTAACTTTTGGATACCTCCTGGGAGTAGGCGGACAGCGTCCTGGCCGGACAAGCCGCAAGGAGGGGAGGGGTTAGGCCTGGCCGGCGGCGTGCGCCCGGTCGGCGATCTCGAGCACCTCGGCCAGCCACGGCGTGTACCGGCCCGGATGTTCGGCGAGGTCGGCCCGCAGGCTGCCCGGGGCGATCCACGCCCAGGTGGCGACCTCGGCCGGGTCGGGCTGCGGCGGCACCTCACCGGCCACGCCGATCAGGACGTGGTCGTACTCGTGCTCGACCCGGCCGGTGGTCTCGTCGCCGGCGCGATAGCGGAAAGCGCCGACCTCGGTGAGTTCGGCGGCCATGCCGAATTCCTCGCGCAACCGGATGGCGGCGGCTTCGAGCACCGGCTGACCGGGCGCGGGGTGCCCGCAGCAGGTGTTGGCCCACTGCAGCGGGAAGCGGGTCTTGACCGCGGCGCGCTGCTGGATCAGCACGTTGCCGTGGCGATCGAACAGCAGCACCGAGAAGGCGCGGTGGAGCGTGCCCGGTGGCCGATGAGCATCGGCCACCGAGCACGCTCCGATCGCCACACCCGCGTCGTCGACCAGCTCCACGGGCAGGGCTTCGCGGTCGGTCGACGGTTCGGCGAGCTGTTCGGTCACCTGGCCACCTTATCGGCGACGATCATCAGGTACTGGAAGCTCCCCTCGCGGTAGGCGGTGAGGAAGGGCTGCTCGACGCCGGTGGCGAGCTCGGAATGAGTGCGCAGCTCCCAGTAGGGGATGGTGTCGGGCGTGAGGTCGACCACGGTGGTGGGGACCAGACCGTTGTCGGACAGGGCGCGGAAATACTCGCTGCGCGGATGGATCATGCAGCCGTAGTGCGCGTCGATCCAGCTGACCGAGGCCGAGCGGCCCCCGGTCACGTCGTTGGAGCAGCCGGTGATGCACACGTACCGGCCGCCGGGTTCCAGCAGCCGGCTGAACTCGTCGTACAGATCGAACAGGTCGACGTACATGGTGGTCTCGTTGGTCCAGATGCCGCGCACCGATTCGTCGGCGAAGCCGGTGTCGAGCATGTTGCGGAAGTGGAACCGGACCCGGTCGCCGACGCCGCGGGACGCCGCCTGGTCGTTGGCGAAGCCCACCTGGTACTCGGAGATGGAGACCCCGTCGACCTGGCAGCCGAAGCGATCCGCCGCCATGAAACTGGTGCCGCCGCGGCCCGAGCCGCCGTCGACGAGGCGGTCCGCGGTCTGGATCGGACCGAGATGGTCGAGCAGGTAGTCGGCCTGGGCGGTCTCGAGCCGGTGCAGTTCCCGCACGATGCGGTCCTGCCTGGTCGACTCCGCTCCCTCGATGACCGACCAGTCGGGGGCGCCGATGCCGTAGTGGTGGTGGTAGAGACCATCGACCTCGCCCAGTTTGGTGTTGACCCGGTCGTCGTTGGGATTGTTGTTCCAATACGCCGCGACGGAGCGCTGGTAGGTGGTGCGCAGGACAGTGCTGTCGGTGCGGGGGTTCGCGATGGTCATCGGTCGTCCTCTCCTGGTGCGATGTCGTGGTATCGGCGGCTGCCGGCGTGCCAGGCGCGGTTGCCACCCATCCAGGCCCACAGGCCGGCCAGAAAGCGGCGCAGCTGGGGTGAGCCCGCGGCGGCGAGCGGGGCCGCTTCCCGTTCGAAGCGGTGCATGAGCTCGTCGTGGATCTGTGCGGTCCGCAGGACCGCCTCGGCGCGGCTACAGCCCTCCTCGGCGGCCAGGACCGTCGGCAGATTGAACTCCCTGCCGCCCGAAAGGTCCTCGCGCGCCATCGAATACAGGTCGTTCACCATCTGGGCGGCCAGCGCCGCGGTGGTGGTGACCCGTCGGACGGCCGGATCGGTGTACTCGGGGGCACCGAGCTCGTAACCCCCGACGACGTCGATCGGCGCCATACACGGCAGGAAGCTGTGCGGCTGCCGGTTGGTCAGGTACTCCCAGACCGGGGGCATCCGGTCCGCGGCGCGCCAGCCGGCCTCGGCGCCGAGCGCGATGAACCAACCCGCGATCTCGGTGCGTAACCTGGCCAGCTGCGCCGGGCTCGCGTACCCCGCCAGGCACGCGAAGGAGGTGCGGAAGGCGCGCAGGATCGGGTCGGTCTGCATGGCCTGTTCGAGCCGGGGCGCGTACCGCGCGGGCAGGTGCGCCGGGTCCATCGCGGCCGCGGCGAGCTCGAGCCGGGGGCCGAGTTCGGCGGCGGCGCTGGACGGGGTGCCGTCGGGTGCGGTGTCGCCAGGGGCGTCCTCCTCGCAGTAGTAGTCGTCGACCGACCATTCCGCGACCGCGCAGCGGGCGGCCCCGAGGAGCAGATCGGGGTCGTCGCAATCGGGATGGGCGAGCATGATCAGCCGGCCGAAGTCGGCCTTGCCGAGTTCGTCGAGTCGTCCTTCGTAGAGGCCGATCTCGGCGGCCCAGGCGAGCAGGCCGACATTGACGGCCTCGGCCAGGGCGGGGTCGTCACGTTCGGGTGGTGGACAGTAGAGAGCCGGAATCTGCTGTGGTGCGGTGGGTGTCGTCTCGACGGCGGCACTGCGCCAGAGACTGGTGGTGCCGATTCCGGTCGGGCCGGGTAGCCGGCGCGGACCTGCCGATGGACGCACCGCCGGTGGAACACGCTGCGGGAGAACGGCGGCCGAGGTGCCGAGCCGGGCGAACAGGACCGCGGGTGCGGTCGCGTCGTGGAGCAGGGCGGCCACCGTGCCCGCGAGCTCGGTACTCGCGTGGGGCGCCGCCGCCCTGGTGAGGATCGACACGGCGCGCGCCGCTCAGTCGGCCCGGCGCGCGACGAGGACGTCGTCGAGAACGCCGAGCGCGTCGGGGACCAGCACAGCGGCCGAGTAGTAGCAGCTCACCAGGTACGACATGATCGACTGGTCGTCGATCTGCTTGAACCGGACGTTCAGGCTCGGCTCGTACTCGTCGGGGATACCGGTCTGGTGCAGCCCGACCACACCCTGGTCCTTCTCCCCGATGCGCATCGCCATGATGGAGGTGGTCTGGGTGCCGCTGACGGGGATCTTGCCGCAGGGCAGGATCGGCACGCCGCGCCAGCCGGGTACGCGATGGCCCTGGAACTCCACCGGGTCGGGATACAGTCCGCGGCGCGAACATTCGCGACCGAAGGCCGCGATCGCCTTCGGGTGCGCGAGGAAGAACTTGGTGCCGCGGCGCATGCTCAGCAGCTCGTCCATGTCGTCGGGGGTCGGCGGTCCGGACTCGGTCGTGATGCGCTGCTTGAGATCGCAATTGTTCAGCAGGCCGAACTCCGGGTTGTTCACCAAGTCGTGCTCGCGGCGCTCGTAGAGCGCTTCGACAGTCAGCCGCAGCTGCTGGTCGACCTGGTTCATCGGGTCGTTGAACAGATCCGCGACGCGGGTGTGGATGCGCAGCACGCTCTGCGCCAGGCTGAGCTCGTACTCCCGGGGACTGGCGTCGTAGTCGACGAAGGTGCCCTCGAGCAGGGGCTCCCCGGAATGGCCCGAGGAGATCTCGATATCGGCCTCGCCCTTGGAATTCTGTGTCCGCTGCGGCGTCCGCGCGGCATCGGTGCGAATGCGGGCGAGGTCGGGATTCGTTTCCAGGAATTGTTCGAACGATTGTCTGGGCAGACACAGAATCGTCGTTCTGGTCACCGTTTTCACGGTGTCGGGCCAGATCGCCGACGGGTCGGTGAGCATGTCCTCGCCGTAGTAGTCGCCGCCCGACAGCATGCCGAGTTTGGTGGCCTCGCCGTATTCGCCGGAGCCGATCCTGGCGAGTTTTCCGTGGACTACCAGAATCACCTGATCCATCGGATTGCCGAATTCGGCCACCACGGCGCCGGGGTCGAGATCGTATTGGACGAAATTGTCGGCCAGCGGGCGCAGCAATTGATCGTCGTCGACATCGCGCAGCGGGGGCAGTTCGCGCAATTCCTGGGGGATCACCCTGGCGCCCGCACCGTCGACGATGAACTCGACCTCGCCGTTGCCGACGGTATGGGTGAGCCGGCGATTGACGCGGTAGATACCGCCCGCGACCTGCACCCACGGCAGGGCGCGGGACAGCCACCGGGAGCTGATGCCCTGCATCTGCGGCTCGGATTTGGTGGTGTGCGCCAGCTGATGCGCCGCGGTGGTGCTGAGGCTCTTACGGACGGAATTGTCTGTGGGCAGCGGCATTTCGATGGTCATGGAGATCCTCACCTCGGGACGGAAATCGGCACGGCCGATCGGCCTGTGCGGCGCGACGGTGCGCGACAGGCTGGGGGTGGGCAACGATGCGAATCGAATGGTCCTGCGCGGATGAAACCGGGCTTGTGAAACGGTGTTACACGAAATGAGAAGCGTGTCAGTGCGTTCCGGACGAGATCGATGGTAGGTGGTCGGTGGCGCGGTTCGCGAGTTATTCGCGAAAACATGGCTGTGACCGGGAGATCCGTTGCGGGGGAGGCGATTGCGGCGCACCAGATGTCCTGGGATGAATCGCGGATCGATGCCGGGATCGGATTCGGAGTAGTTATCGTCGGACCATGTTCACCTGGATATACGAGCTACCGATCTGGCTGGACTTCCTGCTCATCACCGGCACGGCCGTGGGGCTCACCGTGACCGCGATTCTGCTCAGCAGACAGGCGGTGCGGCGCGCGTTCGGGCCCGAGACCGGCTGGAACGAGACCGTCACCATGGTGCTCACCGTCGGTGGGGTGTTCTACGGGTTGCTGCTCGGGCTCATCGCGGCGGCGACCTACGAGTCCTACGACGTGGCGCAGAGCCGCGTCGCCGACGAGGCCGCCGCGGTCGGCACCCTGTATCGGGAGGTGAGTGCCTACCCGGAGCCGTATCGGGAGTTGCTGCGCGACGATCTCGCCGACTACACCCGCGACGTGCTCGACGTCGTCTGGCCCGCGCTGCGGGAGGGCGAGGAGCCGATGGGCGGCACCGCGCTGGTGACCAGGTTCCAGGGTCACCTGCTCGAGTTCCGGCCGGCGAGCAGTGCCGAGGAAATCCTGCACGCCGCCACCATCGACCAGTTCGCTCGCTTCGATTCCGACCGCAGGCACCGGATCAATGCCACCAAAGGCGGCATTCCGGACGTGCTCTGGTGGACGATCCTGGTCGGCGGCGCGGTGAACCTGGTGCTGCTGTGCCTGTTCTGCCTGGGGAAACACGCCCATCTGGTGCTCGGTGGACTGTTCGCGTTCTTCCTCGGTGCGATGATCTTTCTGATCGCCGCGCTGGACTATCCGTTCCGCGGTGATCTCAGTGTGAGCAGGGAGCCGTTCGACAGCGTCTACGTGAACGTGATGGGCCGCTGAACCGCCACGGTGTGACCCGAATCGCCGCAACATGCGGCCTGTCACAGCCGACACATAATGGAGGTCCGGTGTGGTTAGCTCATATGAGCACATCGGGGTGTGTGAGGTGTGTCACTTTCAGCAGGTAGGCCAGGTGGGAACGGTGGATATCAGTCCAAAAGGTGTGGTCGGTTCTATGCAGCGGTTGCTGGCTACCGCGCAGAACGGGCTGGAGGTGATCCGCTTCGGCGGATTGGCACACGACGTCGAGTCCTCGCCCTTCGAGGTCGTCGAGCGCCGACGTATGTACCGGTTGCGCCATTACTTCCCCGACGACATGACGCCCGGCCGTCCGGTGGCGCTGCTGGTGCCGCCGTTGATGGTGAACGCCGACATCTGGGATGTCAACGCCGCGGGCGGCGCGGTCGGCATTCTGCACGCCAGCGGAATCGACTGCTGGGTCATCGATTTCGGCTCGCCGGCCACCGAGGAGGGTGGCTGGGAGCGTGACCTGGCCGACCATGTGCTCGCGGTGGACTCGGCCATCGACACCGTGTGCGAGGCCACCGGCGCGCAGCTGCACCTGATGGGCTACTCGCAGGGCGGCATGTTCGCCTACCAGACCGCCGCCTACCGGTACGGCAAGGGCGTGGCCTCCATCGTCACCTTCGGCAGCCCGGTCGACATCGTCGCGGGCATGCCGTTCGGGCTGCCCTACGGCGTGGTCTCCGAGGTCGCCGACTTCCTGGCCGACCACGTGATGCACCGGCTGCCGATCACCGAGTCGATGGTGCGCATCGGCTTCCAGATGCTCGACCCGGTCAAGACCGCCAAGTCGCGGATCGACTTCCTGCTGCAACTGCACGACCGGGAAGCGTTGCTGCCCAAGGAACGTCAGCGCCGCTTCCTCAACAGCGATGGCTGGGTGGGGTATTCGGGCCCCGCGGTCGCCGATCTGCTCAAGCAGTTCGTCGCGCACAATCGGATGATGCTGGGCGGCTTCGTGATCCGCGATCACCCGATCTCGCTGGCCGAGCTGCGCTGCCCGATCCTGGCCTTCGTCGGCGAGGTCGACGACATCGGCCAGCCGGGTGCCGTGCGTGGCATCGTGCGGGCCGCGCCCAACGCCGAGGTCTACGAAGCCAGTTTGGTGGCAGGGCATTTCGGTCTCGTCGCCGGTTCGACGGCGACCAATCACACCTGGCCGATGGTGCGTGACTGGATCGCCTGGATGGACGGCAACGGCTCGCTGCCCGAGCAGATCGTGCCCATGCGCGAGCACGTCGCGAGCAACGCCCCGCGCACCGCCGCGACCCGGGTGGTGCACACCGCGGCGTCGCTGGCCGAGGCGGGCGCCGGCGTCGGCAAGGCACTGGAAGGCATCGCCGGCAACACCATTCGTGGTTCGCTCGAGATGGCGGGCGAGGCCGCGCGGGCGCTGCCACGCCTGACCCGGCTCGGCATGATCCAGCCGCACACCCGCATCTCGCTGGGCAAGCTGCTGCACGAGCACGCCAAGCGGGCGCCGCAGAAGGACCTGTTCCTCTTCGACGACCGGGTGCACACCAATGCCGCGGTCGAGGTGCGCATCGACAATGTGGTGCGCGGTTTGATCTCGGTCGGTATCCGGCCCGCCACCCGGGTCGGCGTCGTCATGGAGACCAGGCCGAGCGCGCTGGCCGCCGTCGCCGCGCTCTCGCGCCTCGGCGCCGTCGCGGTCCTGCTGGCCCCCGGCGCCGAGCTGGACCGGGCCATGGAGCTGACCGGCGTGCAGACGCTGATCACCGACCCGGAGAACCTGCGCACCACCGCCGCGACCGGGGCCAGGGTGCTGGTGCTCGGCGGTGGTGACGCCCGGCGGCTCGCGCTGCCGGCCACCGACCGGGTGATCGATCTCGAGCAGGTCGACCCGTCCACGGTGCGGGTGCCCGCGTGGTACCGCCCCAACCCGGGCCTGGCGCGCGAGCTCGCGTTCATCCTCGTCATCGGCACCGGTGACCGGCTGGAGGCGAAATACATCACCAACCATCGCTGGGCGCTGTCGGCGTTCGGCACCGCGAGCGCGGCCGACCTCGACCGCCGCGACACCGTGTACTGCCTCGCGCCGCTGCATCACTCGTCGGGGCTGCTGGTGAGCCTCGGCGGCGCGATCGCGGGCGGTAGCCGGATCGCGCTGGCCAGGCCGATGGACCTGGAGCCGGGCCGTTTCGCCGAGGAAGTGCATCGCTACGGCGTCACCGTCGTCACCTACACCTGGACGATGCTGCGCGACCTGCTCGACGCGCAGGTCTTCCCGGCCGGGCACAACCACCCGATCCGGCTGTTCATCGGCTCCGGTATGCCCGCTGGGCTGTGGCGGCGCACCGTGGAGCAGTTCGCCCCGGCCCGGGTGCTGGAGTTCTACGCCTCCATCGACGGCGACGTGGTGCTGGCCAATGTGCCGGGCGCCAAGATCGGCTCCAAGGGCAGGCCGGTGCCGGGCACCGCGCATGTCGAGCTGGTCGCCTACGACCCGGTCACCGAGCAGATTCTCGTCGGCGACGACGGTTTCGCGCGGCGCTGCGCCGACAACGAGCCGGGTCTGCTGCTCGGCAAGTCGGTCGACGGCGGTGACCTGTCCGACGGTGGGTTGCGCGGGGTGTTCCGCGCCGGGGACGCCTGGTGGCCGACGGAGAACCTGTTCCGGCGCGACAGCGACGGTGACTACTGGTTGGTCGACCGCCGCGACACGGTGATCCGCACCCCGCGCGGACCGGTGTTCACCCAGCCGATCGTGGACGTGCTCAACGACATCACCCCGGTCGACATGGAGGTCGCCTACGGGCTGCCGACGCCGTCGGGCGTCCTGGCCGCGGCCGCGCTGAGCGTGCGCAAGGGCTTCCGGATCGAACCGGGTGACGTCACCGAGGCGATGCGTGCGCTGGCCCCCGATCAGCGACCCGATCTGGTCTACGTCGTCGACGAGATCCCGCGCAGCACCAGCTTCCGGCCCTCGGCCACGGCGGTGCAGGCCGCGGGTCTGCCGAAGGCGGGGCCGAACACCTGGATCTACCACCGGGAGACCGACACCTACGAGGTGCTCACCGACGCGGCGGCCGCCACCCTGTTCGGCGGCCACTGACTCGGGTATCCGGGCCGATCGGTCGACTCGGGTAGATTGCCCGCGGCACTGATCGGCATCCCCGCGTTCCGGCGTGGGCGGACTCGGAGGTTCGGTAGTGATCGGTTCACGGACGCTCTCGGCACGACTGGCGGCCCCGGTGGCCGTGCTCGCCGCCATGTTCGCGGTCGGTGCGCCGGTCGCGGTCGCCCAGGACGGGCAGGCCGGGCCCGAGTTCTTCACGCCCGCGGCGGATCTGGTGCCGGGCGAGCACGGCTCGGTGATCCGGTCGCGTCCGCTCACCGGCGATCCCGGGGTGCCGGGTGCGCGCAACCACCTGGTGCTGTACCGCTCGGTGGACATGCGGGGCAACCCCGTCGCGGTCTCGGGCACCCTCGCGGTGCCCCAGGGCGAACCGCCCGCAGGCGGTTGGCCGCTGATTTCGTGGGCGCACGGCACCACCGGCACCGCCGACGTGTGCGCGCCGTCCCGTGACACCGGCGCGACGTTCCCCGCGCACGACTACACCGCCCTGGCCCGCGAGGTCCAGGCGCGGTGGGTGGCCGCCGGTTACGCGGTGGCCCAGACCGACTACCAGGGGCTCGGCACGCCGGGCCCGCACGGCTATCTGATCGGGGAGGCCGAGCAGCGCGCCGTCGCCGATATGGCCACGGCGGCACGGGTGATCGCGCCCGAGATCGGCAGCGGGTGGGTGGCGATGGGGCACTCGCAGGGCGGACAGGCCGCGGTGTTCGCGAACGCGCGGTCCCAGGAGTGGGCGCCGGGGATGCGGCTGCTCGGTGCGGTGGCGATGGCGCCCGCGTCGCACCTGGGGCCGGTGGTGCGTGGGCTGGGGCTGATCGGCCGGGCCGGTGCCGCGGCGGACGTGGTCCCGGCCGGGGCGGTGGCGTTCCTGCCGCTGTTCCTCCGTGGCGCCGAGACCGTCGCCGCGATCGATCCGGCGACTTTCCTTGCGCCGCAGGCCTTGTCGATGCTCGGACAAGCCGACGACCGCTGCATCGGGCAACTGCGGGCGGCCGATTCCTGGGGCGGACTCGACCCGGGCACGGTGTTCACCGAGGATCCGCGGGTCGACGCGCTCGCCGGGGTACTCGACGCCAACGACCCCAGCTCGCTGCCGCTGACCACCCCGCTGCTGGTGCAGCAGGGTTCCGGCGACACCGTGGTGCTGCCGCTCGCGACCGATGCCATGGTCGCCCGGCAGCGGGCGGCCGGTCACGCGGTGGACTATCACACCTACCCCGGCGTCGATCATCGCGGCCTGCTCGCCGCGGGCTACGGCGCCGCGCTGGCCTGGGTGAACGCGCGCTTCGGCCGCTGAGACCCGGCTGGTGCCGGGCGACTACACCTGGAACTCGGTGACCGCGTCGATGACGCGAGCCTGCTGCGCCTGCGACAGCAGCGGCCACAGCGGTAGCCGCACGATCGTCGCCGAGAAGTTCGCCGATCGGGTGCACGGCACCGGCGTGCGGCCGTACTTGAGCCCGGCCGGGCTGGAATCGAGCGGAATGTAGTGGAACGGCGCGACGATGCCGCGCTCGGCGAGGTGGCCGATGATGCGGTCGCGGCTCTCCTCGGTCGGCATCCGCAGGTAGAACAGGTGCGCGGTGTGGCCGCGGTCGGCGGGCACCGTCATGGGGCGCACATCGTTGCGGGCCGCCCACTCCGGCAGCGCCGCCGCGTAGGTGTCCCACACCCGGTGCCGCTGCCGCTGGATGGTGTCGAACTCGGCCAGCTGGGCGTCGAGGACCGCCGCGTTGAGCTCGCTGGGCAGGTAGCTGGAGCCGATGTCCTGCCAGGAGTACTTGTCGACCTGACCACGCAGGAAGCGGGCGCGGTCGGTGCCCTTCTCGCGCATGATCTCGGCGCGACCCATCAGGATCTCGTCCGAGAGCAGCAGCGCGCCGCCCTCGCCGCAGTGCACGTTCTTGGTGTCGTGGAAGCTCTGGGTACCCAGCGTGCCGATGGTGCCGAGCTGCCTGCCGCGCCAGGTGCCGCCGAGACCGTGCGCGTTGTCCTCGATGATCGCCAAGCCGTGCTGGGCGGCCAGCGCGAGCAGCGGCTCCATGTCGGCGGCCACCCCGCCGTAGTGCATGACGACGATCGCCTTGGTGCGGTCGGTGATCGCGGCCGCCGCGGCCGCCGGATCGATGTTGCCGGTCGAATCGTCGATGTCGACGAACACACATGTCGACCCGCGCAGCGCCATCGCCGTGGCCGCCGAGGTGAACGCGAAACTCGGGACGATCACCTCGTCCTCGGGGCCCAGTTCCAGCAGCAGCGCGCCGAGTTCGAGAGCGTGCGTGCACGAGGTGGTGAGCAGCGCGTGCCCGGCGCCGGTGATGGCCTTGATCTTCGCCGTCGCCGACTTGGTGAACGTGCCGTCACCGTGACTGTGATCGGAGTCGAGCACGGCCAGCAGATTGGCGCGCTCGGCGGCGGCGCGGAACGGCCTGCTGAAGATGATGCGCTCGTTCACTCGTGGTGACCCTTCTCCGCCGCGGCTGCCGGCGCCACGGCGTCGACTCGATGAGGCACAGCCGGCGCATGCATCGTATCCGGGCGCGGAGTCGGGGTCTCGACGGTCAGGTACAGCGGCTTGCCGACCAGGATGTGCAGCGCCACACCGAGATACTCGGCGATCAGGCCCAGTGAGAACAGGGTCGCCCCCGAGCACAACAGCAGCACGACGATGATCGACGCCCAACCCTCGGGATCGTGGTTGTCCTGGGTCAGCGCCTGCACGATGACCACGGCGGCCATGATCACCCCGGCCAGCGCCAGGGTCACCCCGAGCATGCTGACCAGGCGCAGACCACGGGTGCCGCTGCACAGCACCATCTTCCAGAACAGCGAGAACAGTCGGCGGTAGTTGTAGCCGGACTCCTCGCGGCCTTCGGCACGCAAGACCACCGGCACCTGCACGGCGTTGCCGACCACCCAGGTCAGCGCCACGTCCAGGTACACACCGTTGGCGGCGACCTCGGCCAGCTGACGGCCGATGTCACCGCGGATCAGCCGGAAGCTCTCGAAGCGCGTCGAATCCGGGAACGCGAACACCGTCGCGAGCACGATCTTGGCTCCGCGCGAGGTGAGGTTGCGCAGGAAACCGTGCGGGCGGGTGTTGGTCGGCTTGGAGTAGACCAGGTCCGCGCGCGAGGCCAGCGCCGCGTCGAGGAAATCGGCGATGAACGCCGGGTCGTGCTGACCGTCCTCGTCCATGGTGACGATCCAGTCGCCGCGCGCGGCCGCCATCCCCGCGATCGTGGCGGCGTCCTGGCCGAAGTTGCGGCTCAACCAGACCGGGCGCACCTGCGGGTAGGTGCGGGCCAGCTCCTGCAGCACCACGTCCGACCGGTCGGGGCCGTTGTCGTGCACGAGGATGATCTCCTCGACCGCGAACCGGGCGCCGGCGGCGGACGTCGACGGACCGGTCAGCCGATCCAGCTCGGCGACCAGGGCAGCGATCGTCTCCTCGCCGCGATACACCGGCACGACCACCGACACCGAATGCACCGGGCGCGATCCGTCGCGGTCGGGCGCACCGGCACGCAGGACGGCGCCGGGGCGGGACGAGGGTGCGGGAGGAAGCGGCATCGTCGACTTTCGTGTGTTTTTGGCGGCGGGCGCCGAGGACAGCAGAGACTCCTGCGGTGGTGCGCACTTTAACACCGGAATGCGACACCTCGTGGTGTGGCCAGGGGCGATCGGGGACACCCGGTCCAAGCCCCGTGCGACGGTGCCGATGTGGTCGCTTGCCTGTAGGGTCTGGTCCTCGTGGTGGAAAGTAGAACCCCTCCCCGTCGTGCCGTGTACCTGTGGGGCTTGATCACCTCCCTCGGAGTGATCGCGGGCTTCGGCGCGGTTCTGCTGGCCAACGCCAGACACTTCTACACCGACGACACCGAATCCCAGTACGTGCCGCTGTGGGTGATGCTCGGCAGGCGGCTGCGCGACGGCGATCTGCCGGTGATGGTGCCCGAGCACTGGATGGCCGGAAACTACGCGATCGAGGAAGCGGGACTGCTGAATCCGCCGCAGTTGCTGATCGATCTGATCGCGCCCTCGGTGGACAATCTCGTGCTGTACGCGACCGTGGTGAAGCTGATCTTCGCGATCATCCTCGGTCTCGGCGTCTACCGGATCTGCCTGGCCTACGGCGCGAAGGTGCAGTGGGCCGCGCTGGCCGGCGTCTCGATCCCGTTCACCGGGTGGCTGCTGTTCTTCGACGAGGCCAGCTGGATGACCGCGTTCACCGGCACCGCCTGGATGGTGCACGCGTGGGCCTCGGGCGTGCGCTACGCGCGGGGCCGGGGCGGGCCGATCCCGGTGTTCGTCTACCTGTACCTGGCGATCTCGGTGCAGTACATCTTCCCCGCGGTCGAGGCCGGTCTGATGATCGGCGCCGTCGCGGTGGGCGAGCTGATCTACCAGAAGGCCTGGCGGCCCCCGCTGAAGCTGCTGATGGTCTCCGGACTGGCCGCGCTCGCCGGGCTGGCGACGTATCTGCCGTCCATGCTGTCGGCGAAGGTGACCTGGCGCGGTACCGCCCAGATCAACAACGACCAGTTCCTCACCGTGCCGTGGTCGGAATCGCTGAACGCGAGCCTGCCTTCGACGCTGCCCGCCTTCACCTCGTGGTGGGGCTATGTGCAGCCGCTGCCGGTGGTCTACATCGCCTGGTTCCTGATCCCCGCGCTGGCGTTCATCGACTGGGGCCGGGCGCGGGCCGCCTGGCGCGAGCTCAGCGGTATCGCGCTGTTCGCGATCGCGGCGCTGATGTGGACCGCCGGCCCCGGCACGATCGGCCCGCTGCGCTGGCCGGCGCGCGTGCTGCCGATGGTCGCACTGGGTCTGCTGCTGCTGGTCTGCGTGCTGCTCGGACGGTTCGCCACCTTCAAGGACTGGCGTTCGCGCGGCATCGCCGCGGCGGTGCTGATCGGGCTGCTGTGGGTGCGCTCGTTCTCGGCCGACCCGCACAACTGGCTGGTCCACATCGGCGCCGCGCTGGTGCTGGCCGCGCTCGGCGCGGGCGTGGTGTGGCTGGCGGTGAACAGGGGCACCTCGGCGGCGGTCGCAGTGGCGATCGTCGCGGTCTTCCCGATCGCCTACTTCCAGGTCGACCGGGCGCAACCGACGCCGATGAGCTGGAACCTGCCCAGCGACCGCGCCGCGGCCATGGCGGCGTTCCCCGACTTCGCGGGCACCACCCTGCAGTTGGGTGATCGCGCGCTGATCCAGCCGGGGGAACGCACGCTCGACGGCGCCTACGGCTCGCTGGTGTTCGGCAACTACGCCAAGGATCTCGAGCTCACCTACGTCAGCGGCTACACCCCCAACGGGCACTACTGGTTCGGCGACATGCTCTGCATGCGCTGGGACACCAGCGTCTGCCCCGACGCGTACCGGCGCGCGTTCGCGGTCGAGCCGTCGACCGGCAAGACCATCGTCGACCTGATGAACGTCGACCGTGTCGTCCTGCAGCGCGCGCTCTACCCGGACGCGCGCGCCCAGGAAGCTCCCACGGGCTGGAAGTGGGTCGACTACCCGGGCCACGAGAAGTACATCGCGGTGCTCGAACGCGAGAACGGTCTGATCTCCACCCGCAACGGCCGCGTCTCCGCGGTCGAGGGCGGTACCGCGGTCTCGGTGTCGGAGACCGACACCACCAGCCGGGTCCGGGTCAGTTCCGACAACGGCGGCCGGGTGGTGTTCGCCCGGCTGGGCTGGCCGGGCTACCGGGTGAGCATCGACGGCAAGGACGTGCCGTTCAAGGTCGTCGCCAAGAGCTTCGTCGCGGTCGACATCCCGGCAGGCACCCGTAACGGCGACCTCGAGCTGACCTGGCGTCCGCCGGGCTGGAAGATCGGCGGCGCCGCCATCGCGCTCGGGTTGCTCGGCCTCGGGCTGTTCCAGTGGCTCTACGTGCGCGGACGCAAGCCCGAGGACGAACCGGACGCGCCCACGGCCGAGTCGATCCCGACCGAGGACGCCGAGCTCGCGGACGCGGTGCGATGACCACCGAGGCGGCGTCGGCCGGCGGCGTGCTCGAGACGCCGGGCCCGCTGCTGCGGGTCGTCAAGCGTCAGGAGCTGGCGTTCGCGATCGTCGGCGGGTTCAACACCCTGCTCGGCATGGCGCTGGCCGTGTTCTGGCTGGGCGTGCTCGGCGACGGCAGGCCGGGTCTGGCGGTCGTGGCCGCGTACGCGGTGAGCACGGTCGTCGCCTTCGTGCTGCACCGGACGCTGGTGTTCCGGGTGCGCGGGCACCTGCTGCGTGACTTCGTCGCCTTCTGCGGGGTGAACGCGGGCGGATTGGTCCTCAACGTGATCCTGGTCGAGGTGGCCGTGACGGCCTTGGGGTTCCCGGCCGCGCCCGCCTCGGTGATCGTGATGGGTCTGGTCGCGGTGCTCAGCTTCTTCGGGCACCGCTACATCTCGTTCCGGCGGGCGCGGTAGGTTAGGGACATGGCGCACGAATCCACCCTCGACGCAACCCTGCTCGGCCTGCTGGCCTGCCCTCAGGACAAGGGCCCGCTGCAGCTGGTGCGCACCGAAGCGGACGCGAGCGTGCTCTACAACCCGCGCCTGCGCCGCGCCTACCCGATCGACAACGGCATCCCGGTACTGCTGATCGACGAGGCGCGCGACGTGAGCGACGCCGAACACGAGTTCTTCACCGCTCAGTCCTGAGCGGAACGGCGAACAGCGCCGCGGCCCCGGCGATCAGCGCGATCCCGGTCAGCAGCAGCGCCGCTCGTCCACCCCACACCTGCGCGAGTACCCCGATCGCCACCGTCGACAGGGCGACGACGGCGCTGTTGGTGACGGTCCAGGCGGTCAGCACGCGGGTGGTGACCCCCGGTGCGATCCGTTCGAGCCGGTAGGTCGCGAACACCGGGGTGAACACCGCCATCGCCGCCACGATCCAGGTCTGGATCACCAGCACGACGACCATCCCCGCCACGCCGGGCGGTGTCCACGCCAGAAAGATCGACGCGCCGACCCGCGCGATCCCCGCACCGCGCAGGACCGCGGCCGCGCCGACCCGGCGCACCAGCGGCCCGGTCAGCCGGGTCGCCGCGAGACCGCCGAGACACGGCAGCCCCAAGACGATGCCGTACTGCCAGGTCGCGAAGCCGAGATCGCGGATGAGCAGCACCGTCAGCACGGGCGCGCTGCCCATGATCAACCCGCTGACCAGGCAGGTGTGCACGCACAGCCGGCGCAGCGCCGGATCCGCGCGGATGATCCGCAGGCCCGCCCCGGTCCCGCCGAGGACCGCCGACCCGGCCGCGACCGACTCGCGGGCCCGGATCCCGGCCAGCGCCCAGGCCGACCCGAGATAGCTGACCGCGTCGATCACCACCGTGATCACCGGCCCGAAGATTCCGAACAGCACCCCGCCGACGGGCGGCCCGGTCGCGGTGACCGCCCACTGTGTCGCCTCGAGCCTGCTGTTGGCCGACAGCAGCAGCTCCGGCGGCGCCACCGCGCGCAGCAGCGCACCACGCGCGGCGGTGAACACGATCGTCGCCGCGGCGGTGACAGCCGCGACCACCACCAGCAGCCCGTACCCGAGCATCCCCAGCCACCACGCCACGGCCACGCTCGCCAGCACCGCGCACCGCACCAGATCGGCGCCGATCAGCACCGCGCGCTTGGGCGCGCGTTCGGCCCAGCCACCCAGCGGCG
>NZ_JBCGFB010000043.1:0-49217 GCF_038752175.1 Nocardia sp. No.11
CGCGCCGAGGCGGGCGGCGGCGCGCGTCGCGGACAGCGAGTCGCCGCCGAGGGCGAAGAAGTCGTCGTCGGCGCCGACCTCCGGGTGGTCGAGGACGGCGGCGTAGGCCTGCGCGACCAGCCGCTCGGCGCCGACCGGGGCGACGTACGGCGCGCTGGTGTGCTGGGGTTCCGGGAGCGCGCGCAGGTCGACCTTGCCGTTGCCGGTGACCGGCAGCGCGTCCAGGAGCGTGACCGTCGCGGGCACCAGGTGCCGGGGCAGCCGCCGTACCAGGAACTCGCGCAGCGCCGTCGGGCTCGGCTCGGCCCCGGCGACCGGCGCGACATACGAGGCCAGCGTCTGGTCACCGGTCGGCCCGGGACGCGGGACCGTCACGGCGAGCGCGACACCGGGCGCGGCCAGCAGCGCGGCGTCGACTTCGCCCGGCTCTACCCGGATGCCGTGCAACTGCACCTGGGAGTCGTTGCGGCCCACATAGTTCAGCCCGGTGGACGAGGTCCGGCGCACCAAGTCGCCGGTGCGATACATCCGCTCGCCGGGGGTACCGAACGGGTTGGCGACGAAGCGCTCCGCGGTGCGCGCGGCGGCGCCGGCATAGCCGCGGGCCAGGCCCGGACCGATCAGGTACAGCTCGCCGACCGCGCCTCGCGGCACCGGCCGCAGCCAGCTGTCGAGCACCGCGAGGCCGCACCCGGGGAGCGGGGTGCCGAGGTCGGCCGCGTCGTCCGGGGTCAGCGGCGCGCTCAGGGTCACCGCCACCGTCGACTCGGCGGGGCCGTAGGAGTTCAGCATCGTCCGGCCCGTGCCCAGGCGCGCGACGAGTTCGGGCGGGCAGGGCTCGCCGCCGGTCACGATCGCGCGGACCCCGGCGACGGCCGCGGTGGGCAGCGTGGTGAGGACGGCGGGCGGTGCGATCAGGTGGGTCACCCGATGATCGGTGATCACGCGGGCGAGCTCGTCGCCCGCCGTGGCCGTCGACGTGGCGACGACGAGTGTGGCGCCGGCGTGACAGCAGCTCAGCCACACCAGGATCGAGGCGTCGAAGGCGGGATTCATACACAGCAGGAAGCGGTCGCGTGGGCCGGGACGCAGCCGCGCGGCGACGCCGGCGACGAGCCCGCTGAGTCCCGCGTGGGTGACCGCGACGCCCTTGGGTGTGCCCGTCGAGCCGGAGGTGTAGATCAGGTAGGCGGGGTGCCCGGCATGCAGCGGGCGGGTCCGGTCGGCGTCGGTCACCGGGTCGGCCGGGCCGGCGGCCACACGGGTGGCGACCGGGTCGTCGTCGAGCACCAGCCAGGACACTGTGTCCGGCAATGTCTTCCGGTGCGCGGCGACGGTGATGCCGAGCCGGGCGCCGCTGCCGTGGGCGACGGCGGCGATCCGGTCGACCGGGTGGTCGACGTCGACGGGCACGAACGCCGCACCCGACTTGGCGACCGCCCAGACGGCCACCAACCACTCCGGTGACCGAGGCAGGGCGACCAGCACCGCGCCCTCGGGCCCGGCACCGTCGGCGATCAGCGTGCGCGCCAGGCGATTCGACTGCTCGTCGAGCGCGGCGTACCCGAGCTCGACCACCGCCTCCCTCGCGCCGAGTTCCAGCCCCGGCACCGGCACCGGCACCGGCCCTGACTCCGGTCCCGGCACCGGCCCTGACTCCGGTCCCGGCTCCGGCTGCTCGGGCTCGGGCTCGGGCTCGGGCTCGGGCTCGGGCTCGGGCTCGGGCTCGACAGTCGCACGACGGCAGTATTCGCGCCCGGAAATATCGTCCGGCTCGAGCTCGTCGGAGGCGCCGACGTCGACTTTCACGGGCCCAGGTCCGCTCGCCTGAATCGCCTGCGCGACAGACGATCCGATGACGGCGGTCTGCCCTGCGGACACTCCGGCCGCCAGCAGTTCCGGCAGCAGCTGGATCGGCCGTGGCCGGGTGCGCAGGACCTCGGCGCCCGCGAGGCCGCGCACGGCGGCGACCGGGGTGGCCGGGTCGGCGAGGCAGGTGAGGATGCGGGACAGGCGATCCGCGAGCGCGGTGGCCTCGGCGTCGTCGAAGTACCGGTCCGAGCAGGTGAGGGTGAGGCGCAGGCCGGCCCGGTCGTGGGCGGCCAGGCACAGCGGGTAGTGGGTGCCGTCGCGGCCGTGGAAGTCGGTGACGCGCAAACGCGCCTGCGCCGAGGCCGCGCGCAGGGCCTCGGCGTCCATCGGGTAGGACTCGAAGACCATGCCGGTGTC
Organism: Nocardia sp. No.11; assembly: GCF_038752175.1. Taxonomy (NCBI): domain Bacteria; kingdom Bacillati; phylum Actinomycetota; class Actinomycetes; order Mycobacteriales; family Nocardiaceae; genus Nocardia; species Nocardia sp. No.11. The sequence goes on from NZ_JBCGFB010000043.1 coordinate 2,230, forward strand.
GAACAGCGGGCCGAGCCCGGCCGCGGACTGGATCTCGGCGAGTCCCACGATGTGCCGGTCGACGAGTGCACCCTGCTCGCGCTGGACGCGCGCCAGCAGCGCGCCGACCGGCTCGTCCGGGCGCAGGCCGACCCGCACCGGAATCGTGTTCACCAGCATGCCGACGATCCGATCGGCACCGGGCAGCTCGGGTGGGCGACCGGACACGGTGGCCCCGAACACCACGTCGGTGTGCCCGGTCAGTTCCGCCAGCAGCACCGCCCAGGCCGTCTGCACCACCGTGTTCGGGGTGATACCCGCCGCGCGGTGCCGGGCGAGCGCGGCGGCGTCCGCCGACAGCGGCACCTCCCGGCGCAGGTCGGCCGGTTCGGTGCCGTGCGTCCGTGGGGCGCGGGCCGCGGTGACGAGGGTCGGGCCTGCGAGTCCGGCGAGCGCGTCCGACCACGCGGCCCGCGCGGCGACCCGGTCCTGACGGTCCAGCCACTCCAGATAGCGCTGGTAAGGCACCGGTTCGTCCAGGGGCGCGGTGCCGTCGTAGAGCGCGAGCAGATCACCCAGCAGCAGCGGCATCGACCAGCCGTCGAGGACGAGGTGGTGGTTGGTGACGATCAGGCGCATGTCGTCGGGTCCGCAGCGCAGGCACAGGAACCGCAGCAGCGGTGGCTGTTCGGGATCGAAGGGACGGGCGAGTTCGGCCGCAGCGAGCGCCGCGCGGTCGGCCGGGTCGGCGTCGAGTACCCGCCACGGCACGTCGACCTCGTCGAGCACCACCTGCACCGCCCCGTTCGCCGTGGTGACGAACGCGGTGCGCAGCGCGGCGTACCGATGCACGAGGGCCGTGGCCGCGCACCGGAGCCGCTCCAGGTCCACCGGGCCCGCCAGCGCGAACTCCGATTGCACGACGTACTTGTCGGTGTGTCCGGCGGTCAGCCGGGTGTGGAACAGCAGGCCCTGCTGCAACGGCGACAACGGCCAGACGTCCGCGATGCCGTCGTAGCGGCGCCGCCACCGGTCGAGCTCACCGCCGGTGACCCGCACCAGCGGCAGATCCGACGGTGTCAGTCCGCCCGCGCCCGGCGCGACCACGGCTCGGGCGATCGCAGCCAGCGCCGACACCCAATGGCGGGCGATCCGCTCCACCGTCTCGCGGGCGATGACCTCGGCGGGGAACCGCCAGACCGCCCGCACCACAAGATCTTCCGTGCTGTTCAGGGTCGCCGCGTCGATCGAGAGCACCGTGGACGCGGGCAGTTCGCCGTCACCGGCCCCGCCGAGCTGATCGGCCACATCGACCGGGAGCCAAGGTATTTCGGTGTCGGCACCGGAGATCTGGCCCAGATAGTTGAACCCGATCTGCGGACTCCCCGCCGCTCGCAGACTGTCGGCACCGGCGGGCCACAGATGCCGCAGCAGGCCGAACCCGAACCCGCCACGCGGCACCGCACGCGACTGCTCCTTCACGGCGGCCACCCAGGCCAGCGGTTCGGTATCGGCGCCGAGGTCGAGCGCGATCGGGAATTGACTGGTGAACCAGCCGACCGTGCGCGACAGATCCGCCCCGGGCACGACGGTCTCGTCGCGGCCGTGCCGTTCCAGCATGAGCAGCGCCGGACCGGGCTCGCCGCGGTGCTCGCGCACGGCCGCGACCAGGGCGGCCAGCAGGGCTTCCTCCAGACCGCAGCGCAGCGCCGTCGGCAGGTGCTCGACCAGCGGGGCGACGGTCGCGGTCGGGATCACGATCTCGATGCGGTCGAGTCGCGCGCCGACGTCGCGGGCCGGGTCGAGGGCGCGCTCGCCCAGGCGCGGTTCGGGAGTGTCGAGGACGGCGCGCCAGTAGTCCAGCTGGTCGGTCCATTCCGGCGCGTCGGCCAGGCCGTCGAGTGCCTGCGCCCAGGTTCGCACGGAGGTGCCGACCGGCGGCAGCTGCACCGGAGCGCCCACCTCGACCGCGGTCCACGCGGCGACCAGATCGGCGATCAGGATGCGCCAGGACACCGCGTCGACGGCCAGGTGGTGTACGGCCAGGACCAACCGCCCACCGGGACCGCCCGGATCGAGCCACCCGGCGGCGAGCACACTGCCCCCGGTGGGGTCGAGCCGATCCACCGCCGCCGCTGTAGCCGCCGCGATGTCCGCGCGGGCGATCCGGGCGCGCGGGCGGTGGTCGACGAGGGTGGACACGTCGATCGTGCGGGGCGAGGCGACCTCGAGCCGCTCGCCGTCGACGACGCGAACACGCAGCATGTCGTGCCGGTCGACGACGGCTTGCAGCGTGCGCACCAGCCGGGCACGATCGATGTCCGCGGGCAGCGCCAGCACCATGGTCTGGGCGAACCGCTGCCAGCCCGGCCGGGTCAGCAGCCAGTCCACGATCGGCGTCCGCCGCACCGAACCCACACCGCCACCGGGCAATTCGCGCAGCACCGTGCGCTCCCCCGGCACCGCCACGACGGCGGCCAGCTCGGCCGGGGTCGGATGCTCGAACACATCGCGCGCCGAGAAGACCAGATCGGCGGCGCGGCCCCGCGACACCAGCTGGATCGACAGGATCGAGTCCCCACCGAGCGCGAAGAACGACGCCCGCGCCCCCACCTCGGGGACCCCGAGCACCTCGGCGAACAGCGCGCACAGCGCCCGCTCCGGTCCCGCCGCGGCCGGTGCCGAAGGCGCCACCGCGGGTTCGGGCAGCGCACGCCGGTCGACCTTGCCGTTGCCGGTCAGCGGCAGCGAGGTGAGCACCGTGACCGAACTCGGCACCAGGTGTCCGGGCAGCCGGTGCAGGCAGAACTCGCGCAGCGCCGCGCCGTCGAGCTCCGTCGTCCCGTGCACCGGCACCACATACGACGCGAGCATGTCCCGCCCCGAGGCACCGGCCCGCACCACCGTCACCGCGAAGTCGACTCCGGGGCAGGTCGCCAGCACGGCGTCGATCTCCCCCGGTTCCACCCGCATCCCGCGCAGCTTCACCTGGAAATCGGTGCGGCCCAGATAGTCCAGGACGAAGGTGCCGTCGACGGCACGCCACCGGACCAGGTCACCGGAGCGGTACATGCGGGCACCCGGCGCGCCGAACGGATCGGCCACCATCCGCTGGGCGGTCACACCCGCACGACCGGCGTAGCCCCGCGCCAGCCCCGGGCCCGCGATGAACAGCTCGCCGGGCGTCCCGGCGGGCACCGGGCGCAGCAGGTGATCGAGGACATGCAGCGTGACACCCGGCACGGGTGACCCGATACCCGTGGGCCGATCGGGCGCCAGCGGCGCGGTGAAGGTCGCCGCCACCGTGGTTTCCGACGGTCCGTAGGAATTGATCAGCGCGCGGCCGGTGCCGAAACGCGCCACCACCTCGGGTGGGCATGTCTCCCCGCCGGTGGACACCGCGCGCACGCCGTCGAGCGCGTCGGGCGGCAGCGACGACAGCACGGCGGGCGTGGAGCACAGGTGCGTGATCGCCGCCTCGTGGATCGCGGCAGCCAGTTCGGCGCCCGCGGCCGCGTCGGTGATCACCAGGGTCGCCCCCACGGTGAAGGCGACCAGCAGCTCGAGCAGGGACGCGTCGAAACTCGGGTTGAGACAGTGCAATACACGGGAGTCACGGTCCGCGCCGTAGGCGTCGCGGACGGCATCGGCCAGTCCGGCGATGCCCGCATGGGTGACCACGACGCCCTTGGGCGTACCGGTGGAGCCCGAGGTGAACACGATGTAGGCGGGGTTGTCGATGCGGGCCCGGGGCAACGGCTCGGTGCACGGGTAGTTCTCGCCGAGCTCGTCGACGGCGATCCAGGTCACCGTGTCGGGCAGGTCCGCGCGCCGGTCCGACGTCGTAACACCCAGCCGTGCAACGCATTCCGTTGCCATGACCGCCAAGCGCGGCGCCGGATTCTGCACGCCGACCGGCACATACGCCGCACCCGAACGCGCCACGCCCCAGAACGCCACCACCGACTCCACCGAGCGCGGCAGCGCGACCAGGACGGCGGCCTCCGGACCCGCACCGGCCGCGACCAATCGATGGGCCAACCGGGCCGAAAGCCGATCCAGCGCACCGTAATCGAGAACGCAATCGCCGGCGACCACCGCCGTCGCCGCCGGACCCGCCGTGATCATCCCCTCGTCGAGCACATCCGCGAGCAGCCGGGGCGCGGAGGCGGGGGCACCGCGCAGCCCGGCACGCAGCGGCCGCTCGTCGGGCAGGAAGTAGTCGAGCGCGCGCACCTCGGTGGCCGGATCGGCGTCGATGATCGCGGCGAACAGCGCGAGGAACCGATCGTGGTGACGGGCCAGGGTTTCGGCGTCGTAGAGATCGGGGTTGGCGGTGAAGTCCACGTGGACGGGGCTGTTCGCGCCGTGCTGGTAGAAGTTGACGAACAGGTCCTCGATCGGGCCCGAGGTCAGCACGTGCAGGCTCGTCTCGACGTCGGCGAAGTCGACCTCGGTCGGGAACAGCATGATGTTCACGACCGGGCCGACGAACCCGCGTCCGCCCTCGGCGCCCCCGTCATCGTGGCGGATCTCCTCGTGCCGGAACTGCTGATGCCGCAGCGCGCCCGAGACCTCGACCCGGATGACCTCGGCCAGCTCGGCGACGGTGCTGTGCGCGCGGACCGGCACCCGCAGCGGCACCACATTGGCGAGCATGCCGCCGGAACGGCGCAGCATGGCGGTGGTGCGGCCGGACACCGGCAGGCTCAGTACGACGTCCTCGGTGCCGGTGGCCTGCGCGTAGTAGACGGCGAGCGCGGTCATCACCAGCCCGGCCGTGCCGACGCCGTAGCGGGCGGCCGCCGCGTCCAGGCGCGCCTTCGCCGCGGGCGAGAGTTCGGCGCGGTGCTGGCGGCCGAGGGCGTGGGCGGGCGCGGGGGCGTCGACCAGACTGCACCGACGCGGCATCTCGGCGATCCGCTGCTCCCAGTACGCGGCGTCGGCGGCGCAGCGGGTGCTGTCGAGATAGCGCAACTGCGCCTCGTGCACCGCGCGCAGGCCCGCCGCGACGCTGGGCTTCGGCGGCTGCCCGGCCAGGGCCGCGTTGTAGAGCTCGGCGACCCGGTACAGCGCCGACGCCGACGCNGCGCGCAGGCCCGCCGCGACGCTGGGCTTCGGCGGCTGCCCGGCCAGGGCCGCGTTGTAGAGCTCGGCGACCCGGTACAGCGCCGACGCCGACGCGAAACCGTCGATGACGATGTGGTGGGCGCGCGAATACCACAGCACCCGCTGCGGTGCGACGCGGAGCAGGGCCGACATGACCAGCCGGTCGCCGAGCAGATCGATCGGTGCCGCGACATCGACGCGCATCCACCGGATCGCCTCGGCCTCGGGATCGGTGGCGTCGCTGAAGTCCAGGACGGCCATCGTCAGATCGATCCGCCGGTCGACGATCTGACGCGGGCCCTCGTCGGTGTCGACCAGCCGCAACAGCCCGGACTCGAACTCCCGGCTCACCTGCTGCGATACCGCGATCAGGAGGTCGACGTCGAGGGGGCCGCGCATATCGATGTACTGCGCCTCGTACAGCGGCACCGCCGGGTCGAGCTGCTGGGCGTACCACATGCCCAACTGGGCGGGCGAGAGCGGAAACTCCTCGACCGCTGCCGGATCCGGCGCCGGCGCGGTGGACAGCTCGCGGGTCATCGCCCGGCGCTCCCGGCACTGATCCCGTGCAGTTCCTCGTCGTAGTACGCGGGTACCTCGGTACTCGCGTTCGCGATGAGCCTGCCCACCACGACCCGGCGCACATGCGCGGGTAGGCCGGGCGCGAACTTCTTGACGTAGGCCGACATCCACTCCGGCCGCGCGATCAGGAACGGGAAGTCGGTGGCCATCATCGTGCGCACCACCAGCATCGGAATCGGCGAGTCGAGCGGGTGGTACTCCCGGTTCCACAGTCCCGGCTGGGTGCAGCCGGGGTAGAACTGCCCGAGCATGAGACCGCGTTCGACGAATTCCGATTTGAGCTGGTCGTGCAGGTCGTCGATGAGGGTGTAGTCGTGCAGCTCGGGCATCGCGGTCACCAGGCAGCGCAGCACGGCGGCGCCACCGACGTCCGGCGGCAGCTTCGGGAACAGTTCCAGCGCGTCGGACAACACCAGCCGCACGTAGGCGGGCCACGGTCGCGCGCCCGCGACCCGGCCGACCCAGATCAGGTCGCGTCGCATCGCCGGGCCGACGTACGGGCAGACCGGACCGTCGCGCCCGATCTCGCCGAGCGGCTGGGTCAGATGGTCGCGTGCCCAGGCGCGGACCCCGTCCAGGGTGGCCTGCGTGAAACGCGAGCTCTCCGTGGCAGTCGACAGGGGGTACCAGCTCATTCCCGAGCGGGATCCGAAAATTACCTCGGTCATGATTCACCTCGCCATATCACGAGGTCGAGCATTCTCCGAAGCATCGCCGTGCACGCGAGTAGCGGGCCACTCGAATATTCGAGGCAGCCCGGCCCATTGACGACTCCAGCGCTATGCACCATGTTGCCGACTCCTGCTATAGAAGGACAAAGGGCCAGCTCAAAGCCCTTTTCTACTCAGGAGGATTCGACATCGGCCACATTCGACGACCCCGACGGCTCAGTTGGATCCCACCTGTCTTGGTATATTGCACGGAGGCGGCGAAACGATTCGCGCCCAGGGCACGAATAAATAACCCTCTGGTGTCGAGAAAATTTCTCGGTCGCTTCTCCTGTTAATAAACAGCCACAATTCGATCATCAATCGCCCCCTACGCGGCGACTATCGAGATAACGCCGCGGGATCGCCCGCGAAACAGCCGTGGCCCCCGGCGAGTTCGCCGGGGGCCACGGATTCGCGCTTGTCGCGCCGCGATCAGCGCAGGATCTGGCGCGACATCACCAGACGCTGGATCTGGTTGGTGCCCTCGTAGATCTGGGTGATCTTGGCGTCGCGCATCATGCGCTCGACCGGGAAGTCGGTGGTGTAGCCGGCGCCGCCGAAGAGCTGGACGGCGTTGGTGGTGACCTCCATGGCCACGTCGGAGGCGAAGCACTTGGCGGCGGCGGAGATGAAGCCGAGGTTCTTCTCGCCACGCTCGGCGCGGGCCGCGGAGGTGTAGACCATGAGGCGGGCCGCCTCGACCTTCATCGCCATGTCGGCCAGCATGAACTGGGTGTTCTGGAAGTCGGCGATGGCCTTGCCGAACTGCTTGCGATCCTTGGTGTAGGCGATCGCGGCGTCCAGGGCGCCCTGGGCCAGGCCGACGGCCTGCGCGCCGATGGTCGGGCGGGTGTGGTCGAGGGTCTGCAGCGCGGTCTTGAAGCCGGTGCCGGGCTCGCCGACGATGCGGTCGCCGGGGACGCGGCAGTTCTCGAAGTACAGCTCGGCGGTGGGCGAGCCCTTGATGCCCAGCTTGTGCTCGAGCGGGCCGACGACGAAGCCCTCGTCGTCCTTGTGGACCATGAACGAGGAGATGCCGTTGGCGCCCTTCTCGGCGTCGGTCACGGCCATCACGGTGTACCACTCGGACTTGCCACCGTTGGTGATCCAGCACTTGGAGCCGTTGATGATCCAGTCGTCGCCGTCGGCCTTGGCGCGGGTGCGCATGGAGGCGGCGTCGGAGCCTGCCTCACGCTCGGACAGCGCGTAGGAGGCCATCTTGCCGTTCACCAGGTCGCCGAGGACCTTCTGCTTCAGCTCCTCGGAGCCGTTGAGGATCAGGCCCATGGTGCCGAGCTTGTTGACGGCGGGGATCAGCGAGGACGAGCCGCAGACGCGGGCGACTTCCTCGATCACGATACAGGTGGCGACCGAGTCGGCGCCCTGGCCGCCGTAGGCCTCGGGCACGTGCACGGCATTGAAGCCGGCGGCGTTGAGGGCGGTCAGCGCCTCCTCGGGGAAGCGGGCGTTGCCGTCGACGTCCTTGGCGTACGGAGCGATCTCCTTCTCGGCGAGGCCACGGATGGCGCCACGGAGCTCATCGTGGAAGTCCTCGAGCTGGAACAGGTTGAAATCCGGGTTTCCCGCCATCGGGCACTCTCCTGGTCGTGGTGGTGATCGCTGCGGTCAACAGCGCGTCCTACATCGGCACCCAGTGCCAATTCGGCTCGATTATACGCCCGGCACTCTACCCCTACATGGGGATATGCCAGTGGCACTCAGTGTCACCGATCCTTCACGCCGCCGAAGCGGCGCTCACAGGTTACCGAGCTGGGCGGTGATCAGGTCGGCGACCTTGCGCGGCGGCATGTCCCGGGGGAAGACCGCGAGGACCAGCTCCTCGCGCGGGGTCGGCGCCGGCCTGCCGCGCGGGATCAGGGCCAGTTCGGTGCGCAGATCGGCGACGGCGGCCGCGGACTCGCCGCGCACCATCCGGCGCAGCAGATAGTTGTGCGTCGCGGTCACCGCGGCGGTGAACTGGACCCGGACCAGGTCCGGCTCGTCGGGCAGTTGCTCGCGCAGGAAATCGGTGAACAGGCGCTCGTACCGGAACACCGTCACGATCTCGCGCTCGCGCAGCGCGGGCACCCGCCGCACCACCTGATACCGGCGCGCGGCGATGTCACGCCACTGGGTGAACCGCTCGAACACCCCGATCACGGCCTCACACACCGCATCCCACGGATCACCCGTGGCCCGCCGCAACGAGTCCTCGGCCAGGGCCAGCTGGAACTCGTGATCGGCGAAGATCACGTCCTCCTTGGACCGGAACTGCCGGAAGAAGGTCCGCCGCGAGATCCCCGCCGCCACCGCGATCTCGTCCACCGTCGTCGCCTCGTACCCCCGCTCGGCGAACAACCGCAACGCCTGATCCACCACCGTGAGCCGGAACTGCGCCGCATCGTCGTGTGCCACCCGACCACCGTAGTCACCGGCCACGACGGGTCCCGACCGGGATCTAGCCCAGGAGCTTGGTGCGCAGGGCCTCGTCCTTGTCCAGGACCATCTGCTCGAGGCCGGCCTGGAACTGCTCCATGCGGGTGCGCAGGGCGGGGTCGTGGGCGGCCAGGATGCGTACGGCCAGCAGGCCGGCGTTGCGGGCGCCGCCGATGGAGACGGTGGCGACCGGGACACCCGCGGGCATCTGGACGATCGACAGCAGCGAGTCCATGCCGTCGAGGTACTTCAACGGGACCGGCACGCCGATCACCGGCAGCGCGGTGGCCGAGGCGACCATGCCCGGCAGGTGGGCGGCCCCGCCCGCGCCGGCGATGATCACCTGCAGACCACGGCCCGCGGCGTCGCGCGCGTAGTCGAGCATGCGCTGCGGGGTGCGGTGCGCGGAGACCACGCCGACCTCGAAGCGGATGCCGAACTCGGCCAGCGCCTCGGCGGCGGCCTCCATCGTCGGCCAGTCGGAATCGCTGCCCATGATCAGGCCGACCTGGGGACCGATGTTGCTCACGTGCGCTCCTGTGTTGTCGGCGGCTGGCGCCGCGGTTTTCGGCCTCGTGACCTCGCCTCCGAGGGGCGATACTTCGCCTTCGGCGTTACGTCTCGCCCCTCGGAGGCGAGGCGGCCGAAAACGTAGGGGTCACGAATGCCGTTGGGGTGGTTCGGGTTCGGCGTGTGGTCGCGGATGCCGTGGAGTGTTTCAGGATTCGGCGTGGGGGTCCCAGCCGTCGGTCCAGACCGCGTGCGACATCCAGTGGGCGGCGCGTTCGGCTTTCTCGCGGACCTCGTCGACATTCTCGCCGAGAATGTTGACGTGGCCGATCTTGCGGTCGGGGCGTTCGCCCTTGCCGTAGAGGTGGACCTTGGCCTCGGGCAGGCGGGCGAACAGGTGGTGCAGGCGCTCGTCCATCGACATCTCGGGCGCCGCGGGGGCGCCGAGGATGTTGGCCATCACCGTCACCGGGGCGAGCGGGGTGGTGTCGCCGAGCGGGTAGTCCAGCACCGCGCGCAAATGCTGCTCGAACTGGCCGGTGCAGGCGCCGTCCATGCCCCAGTGACCGGAGTTGTGCGGGCGCATGGCGAGCTCGTTGACCAGGATCTCGCCGTCGTGGGTCTCGAACAGCTCGACCGCCATCACCCCGACCACACCCAGCCCGGCGGCCAGCTCCAGCGCCATCGTCTCGGCCCTGGCGGCCGTCTCCTCGGCCAGCTCCGGCGCGGGCGCGATGACCACCGCGCACTGCCCGTTGCGCTGCACGGTCTCCACCACCGGCCAGGTCGCCGCCTGACCGAACGGCGAACGCGCGACCATCGCCGACAGCTCGCGCTTGAGGTCGACCTTCGCCTCGGCGAGCAGCTGCACGCCGTGCGCGAGCTGGTCGGTGACCAGCCGCTCGGCCTCGGCGGCGTCGGCGGGCATCCACACGCCGCGGCCGTCGTAGCCGCCGCGCACGGCCTTGAGGACGAAGGGCCAGCCGTGCTCGTCACCGAAGGCGATCGCGTCGGCGGGCGCGGTGACCTCCACGAACGCGGGCACCGGCAGGCCGAGCGCGGACAGCTTGGTCCGCATGGCGAGCTTGTCCTGCGCGAAGATCAGCGCCTGCGGCGGCGGGGCCACATTGACGCCCTCGGCGACCAGGATCTCGAGGTGTGCCGTCGGCACGTGCTCGTGATCGAAGGTCAGCGCGTGCGACCCGACCGCGGCCTTGCGCAGGGCGGACAGATCGTCGTGGCTGCCGAGGACGACATCGGGGGTCACCTGCGCGGCGGGGTCCTCGGGGCGCTCCGCGAGCACCCGCAGACGCTGGCCGAGGGCGACCGCGGCCTGGTGCGTCATGCGCGCGAGCTGGCCACCACCGACCATCGTGACGGTGGGCATGGCAGACGGATCGAACGAACGTGCACTCACGTCGTGCAATGTTGTCATGTCGAATGCGAATCTTTGCTACCGGTACACTCGGAACTCGTGTCAATCGTCGACGACGTGGTCAGCGTCCTTCCCCCGCGCCTGCGCGAGCTAGCGTTCCGGCATAAAGAGCTGATCAAGTTCGCCATCGTCGGTGCCACGACGTTCGTGATCGACAGCGGCCTGTTCTACCTCCTGAAATGGACGGTGCTGGCCGACAAACCGGTCACCGCCAAGATCATTTCCGGGGTCGTCGCGGTGATCGCGTCCTACATTCTCAACCGGGAATGGTCGTTCAAGAATCGCGGCGGCCGAGAGAAACATCACGAGGCGTTGCTGTTCTTCGGTGTCAGCGGCATCGGCGTCATCCTGAGCAACATTCCACTGTGGATCTCGAGCTACGTCCTCGATCTGCGCCAGCCCGATGTGAGCTTCCTGGTCGAGAACATCGCCGACTTCGTCAGCGCGTTCATCATCGGCAACCTGCTGCAGATGGCGTTCCGGTTCTGGGCGATGCGCCGCTGGGTGTTCCCGGACGAGATGAACGAGATCGTCGCCGAGCTCGAGGAACTCATCGAAGAGGAACAGGAACCGCTCGGCCAGAGCTGAGTCAGCGCGGCTCGGTGAGGGTCGCGTTCGGCGACCGGTTGACCTTCGAGCCGAGGAACACCGCGAACAGCGCGGGACGGCGACGCTGCAGCTCCAGCCTGCCACCGTCGGCCTCCACCAGCGCACGCGCCAGGGCCAGGCCGACACCGGTCGAACCACCGGCCGAGAAACCCCGATCGAAGATGTGCGGCGCGAGCTCGTCGCGCACGCCCTCGCCCTCGTCGGCCACCTCCACGCAGATCAGCGGATCGCGCGAACTCATCGTCGGCACCGTGCGCACCGACACCGTGCAGGTGCCGCCGCCGTGCATCAGGGCGTTGTCGACCAGCACCGCGACGGCCTCGCGCAGCCGGGAACCGGTGATCGGGGCACGCAGCGACTCGTCACCGATCAGCCGCAGTTCGCGCCCCTCCTCGGTGAACGGGTGCGCCCATTCGGCCATGACACCGCGCAGCTCGGCCATCACCGGGACCGGATCGCGGTCGGCGGCGTCCTCGTCGCGCGAGGCCCGCACCAGGTCGTCGATGGCGTCGGTGAGCCGGTCGACCTGCGCCATCGCCTCCTCTGCCTCGTGCACCACCTCGGGGTCGGCGTGGGTGGACAGCTCGTCCAGGCGCAGGCGCACGGCGGTCAGCCGGCTGCGCAGCTGATGGGAGACGTCGGCGACCAGCGCGTGTTCGCGTTGCAGCCTGCCCGCGATCTCGACCGTCGCCGAATCGAGCACGTCGGAGACGCGGTCCAGTTCGGCGATGCCGTGCCTGCGCGGGTCGGGCCGGAAGTCGCCCATGGCCAGGCGGGCGGCGCGGGCGGCCACGTCCCGCAGCGGGTCGGCGACCCGGCGCGCGGTCACCACCGCGACGGAGAACGCGGCACCGAGCGAGGCGAGCACGGCCAGCGCGACCGCGGCCACCGCCTGCTCCTGCCGGGCGTGCATGGGCCCGGCGGGCACCTCGAGCCGCAGCGAACCGGAGGTGCCCATGGACAGCGATTCGACGAGGGGATCGTCGACGTGGTCGACGCCGATGTCGGTGCGCGCGGCGTTGTCGTGCGGCGCCGGATAGACGATCGTCAGCTTGCCGCCCTCGGGCACCAGCGCCCGCATCGCGCGCACGTCCAGACCGTCGTGCACGGTGCCGTCGCCGCGCTCCTGGGCGATCACCTCGGCGGCGACGCGTTCCAGGCGGCTCTGCAGATCGTTGCGGGTGATGTCCTCGACCCACAGCCACGCGGTGTAGATCAGCGGTACGCCGAGCACCACCGTGGTGATGGTCAGCACGGTCAGGATCGAGCGCAGGATGCGGCGGCGCACTGCCCTGATCAGCCTCGGCCCTGGCTCGACGGCCCGTCGGTGTTGAGCCGGAAACCGACCCCGCGCACCGTGACGATGCGCCGCTCCGCCATGGGCCCCTCGTCGCCGATCTTGCGGCGCAACCAGGACATGTGCATGTCCAGGGTCTTGGAACCGCGCAGGTCCGCGTCGCCCCAGACCTCGCGCAGGATGGTCTCGCGCGGCACCACCTGACCGGCCCGGTCGATGAGCACCTTGAGCAGTTCGTACTCCTTGTTGGCCAGGTTCACCTCGGCGCCGTTGACCAGCACCCGGCGCGCGGCCGGTTCGAGCCGGATCCCGCCGACCTCCACCGCGTCGTCGCCGATGCCGCTGCGCCGCAGCAGCGCGCGCACCCGGGCCAGCAGCTCGGCCAGCCGGAACGGCTTGCCGACGTAGTCGTCGGCGCCCGCGTCCAGCCCGACGACGAAGTCGACCTCGTCGGTGCGGGCGGTGAGCATCAGCACCGCCAGATCGGCGCCGCTGGCCCTGACCTGCCTGCACACCTCCAGCCCGTCCATGCCGGGCAGGCCGAGATCGAGGATCAGCAGATCGTGGTCGCCCTCGAGCGCGCGGCGCAGCACCGCGGGACCGAACCGTTCGACGGTGACGGTGTAGCCCTCGCGGCCGAGAGCGCGCGACAGCGGCGCGGCGATCGCCTCGTCGTCTTCGGCGAGCAGTACGGCGGTCATGTGCTCAGATTACGGATACCGGTCGGGGTGGGCCGGGAGCTCACCGATAACCGCCCCAGGTCTGGTCCCGGCGAGCGCTGCCCGCCTCGAACACCTCGTGGTAGAGCAGCGCGTGCACCTGCTGGACCTGCGGGATGTCGTCGTATTCGAGCGGCTCCTCCGACGACGAGCCGATGATCAGCGTGCCGGTGCCCAGCATCCGGTCGAACACCCCATGCTGGAACTGCACGCTGGAGATGCGGCTGAGCGGGATGTCGATGCCGGTGTGGGTGAGCACGCCCTGACGCACCAGCACCCGCCGGTCGGTGATGATGAAATGGGTGGACTTCCAGGCGATCACCTTGCCGACGCAGCGCCACAGGATGAGCCCGAGCCAGATCAGCCCGATGAGCAGCAGCAGCACCGTGCGCACGTGCCCCTCGGTGTTGCGCCAGGCGAGGCCGCCGAGGAAGCCCGCCACGGCGGTCCCGGCGATGAGTGTGACGACCGGCCACACCAGCATCTTCCAGTGCGGATGGCGGTGCAGGATCAGCTGTTCGTCGGGCGCGAGAACGTCCTCCGGGTACCCCATGGCCGAACGATACCCCGTTGGGACGGTGCATTTCCCGATGCCACGGCCGAGGCGATACTGTGGTTTCCACGCTAGATGCCAGGTTTTGCCCATATCTGCTTGCTCGACACCCGACAGTGGAGGCACGCGTGACCAAAGCTCTGACTCAGCTCGAAATCCTGACGGCCCTGGAACCGGTGGCCGAACAGAATCTCAATCGGCACCTCTCGATCGCCAAGGACTGGAATCCGCACGATTACGTCCCGTGGGACGAAGGCCGCAATTTCGCCGCGATGGGCGGAATCGATTGGGAGCCGGAACAATCCAGGCTCTCCGAGGTCGCCAAGGCGGCGATGATCACCAATCTGCTCACCGAGGACAATCTCCCGTCCTACCACCGGGAAATCGCCGAGAACTTCTCCCAGGACGGCGCCTGGGGCACCTGGGTCGGTCGCTGGACCGCCGAGGAGAACCGGCACGGCATCGTGATCCGCGACTATCTGGTCGTCACCCGTGGCGTCGACCCGGTCGCCCTGGAAGAGGCCAGGATGATCCACATGACCCAGGGCGCGCACGCGCCGGCCAACTGGGGCGGATTCCTGGTCAACGTCGCGTACGTGACGTTCCAGGAGCTGGCTACTCGGGTCAGCCACCGCAATACCGGCCGCGTCTGTGACGATCCGGTCGCCGACCGCATGCTGGCCCGCGTCGCCACCGACGAGAACCTGCACATGATCTTCTACCGCAACCTCTGCGGCGCGGCGCTGGACCTGGTCCCCGACCAGGCGATGCCCGCGATCACCAAGGTGCTCACCAACTTCCAGATGCCCGGCGCGGGCATGCCGAACTGGCGGCGCAACGGCGTGCTGATGGCCAAGCACGGCATCTACGACCTGCGCCAGCACCTCGACGAGGTGGTGCTGCCGGTGCTCAAGCAGTGGAACATCTTCGACCGCACCGACTTCGGCGCGGCCGGCGAGGCGGCGCGCGACGACCTGGCGCAGTTCGTCGACAAGCTGGAAAAGGACGTGCTGCGCTTCGAGGAGCAGCGCGACCGGCTGCTGGCGCGCGAGCGCGAAGTGGCCGAGCGCAACGCCGTCGCGGCGCGCTGACCCGGTGCCGAGCGGTCCCGGCGCACCGGGACCGCTCGCGTCAGTACTGGCCGCGCAGGTGACTCACGTCGCCGGCGGAGACCGCCTCGTCGCCGATCAGCAGCCGGCCGGTGTCGTCGATGCCGGTCGCGACGCCGGTGACGACCCGGCCGCCCGGCAGCTCGGCCCGCACCTCGATGCCGAGGGTGGCGCAGCGCTCGCGATAGGCGGCGGCGAGTTCCTCGACGGCCCAGCCCGCCCGCTCCCACGCGGTGAACCGGCGGGCGAACTCGGTGAGGATCGCCGCGACCAGCGCGGTCCGGTCCAGGTCGCGCGCGCCGGCCAGCGCGAGCGACGTCGCGTGCGGGACCGGCAGTTCCGCCTCGTCGAGGTCGACATTGAGACCGATGCCGACCACCACGGCGGGCGCGATGCCGGTCGCCGCCACCTCGGCCAGGATGCCGGAGAGCTTGCGGCCGTCGAGCAGGACGTCGTTGGGCCACTTCAGTTCCGGCGCGACCCCGGCCGTGCCGCGCACCGCGTCGACGACCGCGATCCCGGTCAGCAGGGGCAGCCAGCCCAGCGCGCCGGGGTCGATCCCGGGCAGGCGGACCAGGATCGACAGCGAGATCTGCGCGCGCGGCGGGCTCACCCAGGCGCGGGCGTGCCTGCCGCGGCCCCGCACCTGCTCCTCGGCCAGCAGCGCCTGCCGGTCGGCGGACGGATCCGCGGCCCTGGCCACCAGGTCGGCATTGGTCGAACCGGTCGATTCGACCACGTCGATCCGGTCGTAGAACGTCGGTGCCGGAGTGGCGAGGGAGCTGCGCAGACGAGGCGCATCGATCGGTGCCCTGTTCATTCCGGGAACGCTACTCGCCCGGATGGGGGCAACTTTGTGGCCGCGCCTAGCTGGGGTTTCTGTACTGGCCGGTAGGCGAGACTGCCGTAGTGCGACGTGGTGTCACTGGTTACACTCGCAACCCATGACGAGTGTCCAGCAGCAGCCCGCATCGGATTCGGCGGGCACCCCCGATATCCACACGACCGCCGGGAAGCTGGCTGACCTGCGGAATCGGCTGGAAGAAGCGCAACACCCGATGGGTGAGGCCGCGGTCGACAAGGTGCACGCCAAGGGCAAGATGACCGCGCGCGAGCGCATCCTGGCCCTGGTCGACGAGGGCTCCTTCGTCGAACTCGACGCCCTCGCCAAGCACCGCAGCGTGAATTTCGGCCTGGAGAACAACCGTCCGCTCGGCGACGGCGTGGTGACCGGTTACGGCACCATCGACGGCCGCGACGTGTGCCTGTTCTCGCAGGACGTCACCGTGTTCGGCGGCTCGCTCGGCGAGGTCTACGGCGAGAAGATCGTCAAGGTCATGGACCTGGCCATCAAGACCGGCCGTCCGCTGGTCGGCATCAACGAGGGCGCCGGCGCGCGCATCCAGGAGGGCGTCGTCTCCCTGGGCCTCTACGGCGAGATCTTCCACCGCAACGTGCAGGCCTCCGGCGTGATCCCGCAGATCTCGCTGATCATGGGCGCCGCGGCCGGTGGCCACGTGTACTCCCCCGCGCTCACCGACTTCGTGGTGATGGTCGACCAGACCTCGCAGATGTTCGTCACCGGTCCCGACGTGATCAAGACCGTCACCGGTGAAGAGGTCACCATGGAGGACCTGGGTGGCGCGCACACCCACATGACCAAGTCCGGCGTGGCCCACTACGTGGCCTCCGGCGAGCAGGACGCCCTGGACTACGTCAAGGACCTGCTCAGCTACCTGCCGAGCAACAACCGCGCCGAGGCGCCCCGGCACGCGCCGACCGACCCGATCAACGGCGCGATCGAGGAATCGCTCACCGACGAGGACCTCGAGCTCGACACGATCATCCCGGACTCGCCGAACCAGCCGTACGACATGCACGAGGTCATCACCCGGCTGCTCGACGACGACGAGTTCCTCGAGGTCCAGGCCGAGCGCGCGATGAACATCATCTGCGGTTTCGGTCGCGTCGACGGCCGCAGCGTCGGCATCGTCGCCAACCAGCCGACCCAGTTCGCCGGCTGCCTCGACATCGACGCCTCGGAGAAGGCCGCGCGCTTCGTGCGCACCTGTGACGCCTTCAACATCCCGATCATCACCCTGGTCGACGTTCCCGGCTTCCTGCCCGGCACCGGCCAGGAATACAACGGCATCATCCGCCGCGGCGCGAAGCTGCTCTATGCCTACGGCGAGGCCACTGTGGGCAAGATCACGATCATCACTCGCAAGGCCTACGGCGGCGCCTACGACGTCATGGGTTCCAAGCACATGGGCGCCGATGTGAACCTGGCGTGGCCGACCGCGCAGATCGCCGTGATGGGTGCTTCCGGCGCCGTCGGGTTCGTCTACCGCAAGCAGCTGCAGGAGGCCGCCAAGAACGGCGCCGACGTGGACGCTCTGCGCCTCGAGCTGCAGAACGAGTACGAGGACACCCTCGTGAACCCGTACGTCGCGGCCGAGCGCGGTTATGTCGACGCGGTCATCCCGCCCTCGCACACCCGCGGCCAGATCGTGTCGGCGCTGCGACTGCTCGAGCGCAAGATGGTGACCCTGCCGCCGAAGAAACACGGCAACATTCCGCTGTGAAAGCGCGATATCCCCGGTAGGCCGCGCACACTTGTTGCTATGACGCAACTGTTGATCGTCGCGTCCCTACCGGGAATGATCGCGTCAACCGCGCTGTAGGACATCGGAGTACCACAGCTTCGCCACCGGGGCAGATCTCCCGGACGAGGCAGGAAGGATCTGGCACTGTGACAACTGTGGCAGAAGAAGACGTGTTGACCGCCGCCGAGCTGGAGCTCGCCGTCGAACCACTCGTCGACGAGGTCGAGCCGTCCGCTAGCGCGGTTGCCGTCGAGCCCGCGGAGAGCCTCGGGGAGCCGATGTTCCGCATCGTCAAGGGCTCGCCGACCGATGAGGACATCGCGGCGCTGGTCGCCGTGCTGAGCGCGGCCGCCGCGAGCGCCCCCGCCACCGGCCCGACCGGCCCGAACGACAACTGGGGCAGGGCGACGCTGATGCACCGGGGCACGTCCCCGTTCTCGCCGTACGCGTACCCGCTGCTGTCGCACCTGCGCTGACGCGGGTGACCCGGCTGGTTCTGGCCTCCGCGTCCCCCGCCCGTCTCGGGATCCTGCGCACGGCGGGCATCGACCCCGTCGTGCGCGTCTCGGGCGTGGACGAGGACGCGGTATCGGCCGCGCTCCCCCCTGACACCTCCTCGCACGACGTCGTCGTCGCCCTGGCCCGCGCCAAGGCGGTCGACGTCGCCGCGTCGATCCCCGAACTCGCCGCCGACTGTGTCGTCGTCGGCTGCGATTCGATGCTGCTCGTCGACGGGCAGCTGCAAGGCAAACCGCACACGCCCGAGGTGGCGCGTGCCCGCTGGGCCGGAATGGCCGGTCGCAGCGCCGATCTGATCACCGGGCACTGTGTGCTGCGGCTGCGCGACGGCGCGGTCGTCGCCGAATCGGCGGAGTGCAGCAGCACCACGGTGCATTTCGCGAAGCCGGCCCCCGACGAGCTCGACGCCTACATCGCCTCGGGCGAACCGTTGCAGGTCGCGGGCGCGTTCACCCTCGACGGGCTGGGCGGCTGGTTCGTCGACCGGATCGAGGGCGACCCGTCCAGCGTCATCGGGATCGGGCTACCGCTGTTGCGCAGGCTGCTCGAAGACGTCGGCGTCGGTGTCACGCAGCTGTGGCGGGACGCGCGGGCCTGACGGCGCGATCACCGGCTTCTCCCCGCTCGCGGCCGGTCCGGCCGTCACCGGTGCGGAGTTCTCCGCGCCCAGGGTGAGTTCCAGCCGGGCCGTACACAGCTCCGGCTCGACGAACGGGTGCAGCTGCACGTCGACACGACCGCGGGCGCCGTTGCGTTCCAGCACCTCGCGCATGAGCCCCATGTGCACCCCGCACACGACTTCGGCGTGCGAGCGGGCCAGTTCCCGCAGCGGGCAGGCGGTGAGATTGATCTGGACGTGCTCGGGCGTCTCGCCGACCGGGTCCTTCTCCGGCGCGAAGCCGAGTTCCGACATCAGCGACATGGTGATGTCCCTGGCGTCGGCGAGGGTTTCCACCGGGTGGGTGCCGATGTCCATCCGGGCGCCCCAGGCGCGGCCCGCGGCGACCGCGGCGGCCGAGCGGGTGACCGGATCGGGTCCCAGATGATCGGCGAGGACCTGGGCGAGTTCCTGATAGCCGACCGAGCGCTGCACGGCGCGGTAGCCGATCCGGGGACGGCCGCGACCGCGGGGCGGCTGCTGGAACTGCCGGACGAGGGATTCGCGGGTGAGCACATCGAGATGGAATCGGACCGTGGTGACATGCTGTCCGGTGATCCTGGCCAGTTCCTGGGCGTCGAGGGGCTCGGTGGCGCCACGTAGGATCGCGAGCAGTCGCCGTCGCGGCCAAGAATCGGACATAGCTCACCCCTCCTCTCCAGAGACTTTATCGGACGGCTCTGCGCTTTATTCGACCATTGTGTCGATTCGTGATGTGCCAACACAGACATACCATCGGCTGCGACCCCATCACACTGTCGCATCCGCCCATACTCTCGCGTGAAGGACCACACCGTGCCCGTCGCCCCGGATCCGCACCCCGCCTTCGGTTCCTACGCAGTCCCGCACCGATTGGTAACCACAGAATGGCTGTCCGCAAACATCGGCGTACCCGGTTTGAAGATCATCGAGTCGAACGATGACATCCTCCTCTACGACATCGGCCATGTGCCCGGCGCGGTCAAAATCGATTGGCGTGGTGACCTGAGCGACCCGGTGACCCGCGATTACGTCGACGGCGCCCGGTTCACCGAGCTGATGCGGGCCAAGGGCATCCGGCGCGAGGACACCGTGGTGATCTACGGCGACCGCGACAACGCCCAGGCCGCGCACACCGCCTGGATCTTCACCCTGTTCGGCCACGAGGACGTGCGCCTGCTCGACGGCGGCCGCGACGCCTGGATCTCCGAGGAACGCGACACCACCTTCGACCTGCCCTCCCCCACCCCCACCGACTACCCCCACGTCGAGCGCGACGACACCACCGCCCGCGCCTTCCGCGACGAGGTGCTGACCCGTCTGGGCAGCCCGCTGGTCGACGTGCGTTCGGCCCAGGAGTACTCCGGGGAGGTCGAGGACAAGCCGCTCGACCAGGAGTACGCGACGCTGCGCGGCGGCCACGTGCCGACCGCGGTGAACATCCCGTGGACGCAGGCCTGCACCACCGACGGCCGATTCCGGTCCAGGGCCGAGCTGGACACGGTCTACGGGGCGCTGCCCACCGAGGATCTGGTCGTCTACAGCCGGGTCGGCGAGCGTTCCAGCCACACCTGGTTCGTCCTGACCTTCCTGCTCGGCCGCAGGTCGGTGCGCAATTACGACGGTTCCTGGATCGAGTGGGGCAACTCGGTACGGCTGCCGATCAGCCGGGGCACCGACCCGGGCCACGCGACCGGGATCAATTGAAACGTATTCACATCACAGCGTGCCGAGTACTGTGACCTGCGACCTACTCGACAGTAGGGCTAGCCGAGTTCGGGCCCAATTGGCAGACTGCCTACACTCGCCCGAGACGAAAGTTATCGATACCGGGCACGGGGCCTATACGGCGACCCGTCCCCCGAAGCGACCAAAGATTGCACACAGGAGGCTCAGTGCCCAGCCATGCCAGCGCACGGATCACGAAGGTACTCGTAGCTAACCGCGGCGAGATCGCGGTCCGCGTGATCCGGGCTGCCAAGGACGCGGGGATCACCAGCGTCGCGGTGTACGCCGAGCCCGATGCCGACGCTCCCTTCGTGAAGCTCGCCGACGAGGCGTTCGCCCTCGGCGGTCAGACCTCGGCCGAGTCGTACCTCGTGTTCGACAAGATCCTCGACGCCGCCGCCAAGTCCGGCGCCGACGCGATCCACCCGGGTTACGGCTTCCTCTCCGAGAACGCCGACTTCGCCCAGGCCGTCCTCGACGCCGGGCTCATCTGGATCGGCCCCTCGCCGCAGTCCATCCGCGACCTGGGCGACAAGGTCACCGCGCGCCACATCGCCGAGCGCGCCAAGGCGCCGATGGCCGCGGGCACCAAGGACCCGGTCAAGAACGCCGACGAGGTCGTCGCGTTCGCCAAGGAGTACGGCGTCCCGGTGGCCATCAAGGCCGCCTTCGGTGGCGGTGGCCGCGGCATGAAGGTCGCCCACACCATCGAGGAGATCCCCGAGCTGTTCGAGTCGGCGACCCGTGAGGCCATCGCCGCCTTCGGTCGCGGCGAGTGCTTCGTCGAGCAGTACCTGGACAAGGCCCGCCACGTCGAGGCCCAGGTCATCGCCGACCAGCACGGCAACGTCGTCGTCGCCGGTACCCGCGACTGCTCGCTGCAGCGCCGGTTCCAGAAGCTCGTCGAGGAGGCGCCCGCGCCGTTCCTGTCCGACGACGTCCGCGCCAAGATCCACGACTCGGCCAAGCGCATCTGCCGCGAGGCGGGCTACTACGGCGCGGGCACCGTGGAGTACCTGGTGCAAGGCGAGACCGTGTCCTTCCTCGAGGTGAACACCCGCCTGCAGGTCGAGCACCCGGTCACCGAGGAGACCGCGGGCATCGACCTCGTGCGTCAGCAGTTCGCCATCGCCAACGGCGAGGAACTGTCGATCAAGGAAGACCCCACCCCGCGCGGCCACTCCTTCGAGTTCCGGATCAACGGTGAGGACGCCGGTCGCGGCTTCCTGCCCGCCCCCGGCCCGGTCAACGTCTACCGCGAGCCCACCGGCCCCGGTGTGCGCGTCGACTCCGGCGTCGTCGCCGGCAGCGTCATCGGCGGTCAGTTCGACTCCATGCTGGCCAAGCTGATCGTCACCGGCGAGAACCGCGACCAGGCGCTGCAGCGTGCCCGCCGCGCGCTGGCCGAGTTCGAGGTCGACGGCCTGGCGACGGTCATCCCGTTCCACCGCGCGATCGTCGAGGACCCGGCGTTCATCGGTGACGGCGAGAAGTTCGACGTCTACACCAAGTGGATCGAAACCGAGTGGAAGAACACCGTCGAGCCGTACACGGCCGGTGCTCCCGCCGACGACGAGGACGAGGATCTGCCCCGGCAGAAGGTCGTCGTCGAGGTCGGTGGCCGTCGCGTCGAGGTGTCGCTGCCCGGGCAGTTCACCCTCGGTGGTGGCGCCGCCGGTTCGGCCGGTAACGGTGTCGGTGTCATCCGCAAGAAGCCGAAGGCGCGCAAGCGTGGCGGCGCGGGTGCCGGTGCGGCCTCCGGTGACGCGGTCACCGCGCCCATGCAGGGCACCGTCGTCAAGGTCGCGGTCGAAGAGGGCCAGACCGTCGAGGCGGGCGACCTGATCGTGGTGCTCGAGGCCATGAAGATGGAGAACCCGGTCAACGCGCACAAGGCGGGTGTCGTCACCGGCCTCGCCGTCGAGGCGGGCGCGGCGATCACCCAGGGCACCGTCCTGGCGGAGATCAAGTAGCTCCCACGTCGTAGACGGGCGCCGGTCGATCGCGACCGGCGCCCGTCGTCGTTTCCGACACCGCGGGAACGATCACCGCGGTCCGGGTGAACGGGCGGCGAAGATCGGGCTTCGGGCCGGGCCGCACCCCGGGCACCTGTCGTATCGTGGATCGGGTGACCAGCAGTGCGCGCACCGATCAGGACTCCTCGGCAACGCCGGGTCCGGCCACGGTCACCGAGGTGATCGAGTCCCGCAGGCAAGCCGGGAGCCGAGCCGACGGCCATCGCCTCGCGCTGGTGATCGAGGGTGGCGGCAGCCGCGGGGTCTACTCCAGCGGCATGGTGCAGGCACTCGAGGAACTCGGCCTGTCCGCGGTGTTCGACGCCGTGTACGGCACGTCGGCGGGCGCGATCAACGGCGCGTGGCTGCTGTGCGGACGCGCGGCGACGGGCATGCGGTCCTGGACCGACGCGACGATCATGCGCCGCGTGGTCGACCCGGTCCGCATCCTGCGCGGTCGTCCGGTCTTCGATCTGCGCTACCTGGTGCACCAGGTCTACGACGGCATCGAGCCGATGGACTTCCCGGCGATCCTGGCCAACCCCACCACGTTCCACCCCATCGCCACCGATGTCCGCACCGGCCAGTCGGTGGACCTGGGACCTCACATCGTCGATAAAACCACCCTGATGACCGCGCTACGGGCCTCCGCGGGCTTGCCCCTGCTGGCAGGTCCCCCGGTCGACCTCGGCGGCCGCAGCTACTTCGACGGCGGCCTCTCCGAGACGGTCCCGATCCGCACCGCCGTCGCCGCGGGCACCACCCATGCCCTGGTGCTGCGCACCCGCCGCTGCGACGAGGTCCGCCCGCCCGCGCCCCTGCTGCACCGCGTCGTCGGCGGCGGCTACATGCGCGCCATCGCCCCCGGCGCCTTCCGCGCGTGGTCCCAGCGCCCCGGTCAGCAGGCGGTCGAGGACGACTTCCTCGCCGCCCTGGGCGAGCGCGTCCTGCAGGTGCATCCGCCCGCCGACGCCCCCGCCGTCGACAGCGCGGCTCGCGACACCGATCTGCTCACCCGGGCCCTCGACATCGGCCGCGCCGCCGTCCACGCGGTGCTCGGCGCCCAGCCCCGCCCGGCCTGACCGCATGAGCGCACCCGCGCTCCCCCTACACTGCGGACGTGGAACCGATCGAGATCAACGCGGGCGCCTGGTACCTGCGTGCCCTGCGGGCCGACGAGCGCATCGACGACCGCCCCGCGCTGGCCGACGGCGGCATCACCGATCCCGGCTATGTGGCCACCCGCGCCGCGCAGTGGGCCGACGAATCCCACTTCTCCTGGGCCGTCTGCGTCCCGACGACCGCCGAGCTGGTCGCCGAGATCGGCGTGACGCCGGGCCCCGACGACACCGCCACCGTCACCGGCTGGGCCCGTCCCGGCGAGGACGAGGCGCTGGCGGCGGGTCTCACGTCGGTCCACCGGTTCGTCGCGGGCGCATTGGGACTGACCGCCGTCCCCGCCTGACGGAATCGGCCGGCCCACCGACGCTGCCCGCGGATCGACCGACCGCGCCGTTGTCGCCTCGACCGTGCGATCTACCGCATGACCCCCGTGTGCCCGGTGGAGTAGCGCCCTGGCTGCGGCCACACCGTCAACCCGTGTGGCCCGTGGCCGACGGGGATGCGCGCCAGCAGGTTCCAGTTCACGATGTCGACGGCGTACACCTCGTTGTTGTGCCGCCCCGACACCCAGAACACCCGCCCGTCGGCGGAGATGTTGCCCATGTCGGGACTGCCGCCGCCGGGGATGAACCACTTGTGCACCAACCCGCCCGCGGCGAAATCCCACACCGAGATGCTGCCCTCGTGCCGGTTGGTGATCAGCATCTGGGTGGAGTCGCGGGTGACGTAGAGCCCGTGCGTCCCTTTGCCGGTAGGGATGAACCCGGTGTTGTCGAAGGTGTGCGCGTCGATGGTGTAGATGCCGTCGGCCATCATGTCGGCGACGAAGAAGACGTGCCCGTCGGGCGAGAGCTTCACGTCCTGGGGCATGCCACCGCGCCCGCCCGGCAGGTCGATCATCTTGATCAGCGTGCGCCGCGCGACGTCGAAAACGGCCATCCGCCCGATGAATTCGCAGCTGGCCACGGCGAAGCGGCCGTCGGCGGTGAAGTCCATGTGATCGACCCCGGCGCACTCGGGCACCGCGAGCGCGTGCAGCTTCTGCCAGGTCACCGGGTCGTAGAAGTCCAGCGACTTGTCCGCTTCGGCGACGACCAGGGCGAACTCGCCATCGGGCGTGTAATACATGTTGTACGGGTCGCGGACCGGGAACGCCGGGCCCGCGGGCGCTCCGGTGCGCGGGTCGATGGGCAGCAGGCTGCCGCCGCCGATCGGCAGATCGTTGGTGGCGTAGAGGGTCTGCAAGTCGTAGGACGGCACCACGTGCTGTGGCTCGGTGCCGCCGGAGGAGAAGGTGCCGAGCACCTGGAAGGTGTTCTGGTCGATCACCGTCACGGTGTCGGACTTGCTGTTGGGCACGTAGACCAGCGGCCGGTGATCGGCGACCGACGGACTCAGTTCCCGGTTGGCGGCGTAGATGTCGGTGGGCGACAGCGGCGGCGGCATGCCGGGCAGCAGATCGGTCATGTGGGGCGGCATCGCGGTCGGCGAGGTCGTCGAGGTGGGCGGCGCGGTCGGCGTCTCGACAGTCACGGCCTCACTGTTCGAACAGCCCGCCGTGACGGCGAGCAGCAAGGTGACAGCAATTTGTCCGATTCGCTCGGTGAGGCGGTTCACGCGCTGCACCGTTCCATGTCAGGGTGACTTCCGAGTGACATGGGTGCGAAGCCTAGAAGCAGCACCAGCGAAAATCCAGCAATTCGGACAGCGCGCCGCTCACAGCCCCCGGCGCGTCGTCGATGGACACGCGCCGCAAGGCCATGAGCGGCACCTGTTGCGCTACAGGCGCTCTCGCGTCAGCACCGCGTCCAAGGCATCGACCGCCCGCTCCAGCTCTTCCTCGGTAACCGTCAGCGGCGGCCGGAAACGGAGGCCACTGGTCCCGGTGCCGAGCAGCAGCACGTGCTGACGCTCCCGCAGCGCCGTCACCACCCGGTCCCGCAGGTCCGGGGTGGCCAGCGTGACCGCGCACATCAGACCGCGCCCGCGGGGTTCGCTCACCTTGTCCGGGTGCGCGGCGGCGAGCTGGCCGAGCTGGTCGAGCAGGTAGGCGCCCAGCGGCACCGACTTCGCGATCAGCCGATCCTGTTCCAGCACTTCGAGAATGCGCCGGGTGCGCACCATGTCGGTGAGGTTGCCGCCCCAGGTGGAGTTCAGCCGCGAGCTCACCTGGAAGACGTTGTCGGGCACCTCGTCGACGCGTCCGCCGGCCATGATGCCGCAGACCTGGGTCTTCTTGCCGAACGCGACCACATCCGGCTCGATGCCCAATTGCTGGTAGGCCCAGGTGGTTCCGGTCATCCCGACGCCGGTCTGCACCTCGTCGAGGACGAACAGCGCGTCGTTGTCGTGACACAGGCGCTGCATCGCGCCGAGGAACTGCGGCCGCAGGTGCCGGTCGCCGCCCTCGCCCTGGATGGGCTCGGCGATGAAGCAGGCGATGTCGTGCGGATGGTCGGCGAAGGCCTGCGCGGCCTGCGCGATGGCGCGGGCCTCCAGCGCGGCGATGTCCGGGCCCGCGAACGTGTGCGGGGTCTCGATGCGCGGCCAGGCGAACTTCGGGAACCGCGCGGTCTTGACCGGGTCGGTGTTGGTCAGCGACATCGTGTAGCCGCTGCGGCCGTGGAACGCCCCGGTCAGGTGCAGCACCTGGGTGCCGAGTTCCGGTGGACGACCGTGCGATTCGTTGTGCCTGCTCTTCCAGTCGAACGCGACCTTGAGCGCGTTCTCCACCGCCAGCGCACCGCCGTCGACGAAGAACAGATGCGGGAGGCGTGGGTCGCCGACGACGCGGACGAAGGCCTCGACGAAGCGGGCCATCTCGACGGTGTAGATGTCGGAGTTGCTCGGTTTGTTCAGCGCGGCGGTGGCCAGCTCGGCGCGGAAGCGTTCGTCGCCCGCCAGCGCCGGATGGTTCATCCCGAGCGCGTTGGAGGCGAAGAAGCCGAACATGTCGAGGTAGGCGGTGCCGTCACGTTCGTCGATCAGTGTCCGGCCGTGCGACTTGTGCAGGTCGAGCACAAGCTCGAAGCCGTCCGCGAGGATGTGCGAGGACAGGATTTCGTGGACCCGGTTGGCGGGGGTGACCGCCGCGCCGGGGCGCTCCAGTTCGATGGTCACAACGCCGAGGGTACGCAAATATTTACGGAACCTCTACGGAATCGCGGAACAATTACGAGGAATCGTTACCTGTCGTAGAATGTCTGCAGGATGATGGTGCTGCGCGTCCGCACATTGGCGGTGGCTCTGATCTCCTGCAGCAGCTGTTCCAGGTGCCGCGGGGAGGCGACCCGAACCAGCAGGACGTAGCTCTCTTCGCCCGCCACCGAGTGGCACGCCTCGATGCCGGGGATGTGTTGCAACAATGCGGGCGCGTCATCGGGCTGGGACGGGTCGAGAGGAGTGATCGCGACGAACGCCGACAACAGGTGCCCGAGCGCTTCGGGATCGACATGCGCCGCGTACCCGCGGATCACTCCACGCGCTTCGAGCCTGCGCACCCGCGACTGCACTGCCGAGACCGAGAGGCTGGCCTTCTCCGCCAGGTTCGACAACGTGGCGCGACCATCGCTCATCAGTTCTTTGATCAATAGTCGGTCGATGTCGTCGAGCTGGGGTCTAGCCGGTGTATCCGCCATCAGCGAAGGCTAACGCAGCACGGGGGTCGCGCGGGGAAAACTTCTTTCTGTTCCCCCACCGAATTCCACCGAACTTTTCCGTGAGCCGTACCAAACAGCAGAAGGTGAGCAGCGATGACCCACAGCGTGACCGAGCACTTCTCCGAGCAGCTGGCGCTGCGAGCCAGGGCGCTGCTGCACGGACTCGGCGCCGAGCTCCCCGAGTCCGGTGACCTGCTCGCCCGCACCCCCATCTCCGGTGGCGCCCTGCCGCCGGTCACCACCGACACCACCGACGACGTCGACGCCGCGATCGAGCGGGCCGCCACCGCGTTCCTGAGCTGGCGCACCGTGCCCGCGCCGGTGCGCGCGGCGCTGGTGCGCCGGCTGGCCGAGCTGCTGGTCGCCCACCAGGGCGAGCTGGCCGAGCTGGTCACGCTGGAGGCGGGCAAGATCGGCCCCGAGGCCCTGGGCGAAGTGCAGGAGATGATCGACGTCTGCGAGTTCGCGATCGGGCTGTCCCGCCAGCTCTACGGCGCCACGATGCCTTCCGAGCGGCCCGGGCACCGGCTCATGGAGACCTGGCATCCGCTCGGCGTCGTCGGGGTGATCTCGGCGTTCAACTTCCCAGTCGCGGTGTGGGCGTGGAACACCGCGATCGCGCTGGTCTGCGGCGACACCGTGGTGTGGAAGCCCTCGGAGACCACCCCGCTGACCGCACTGGCCTGTCACACCCTGCTGCGCCGCGCCGCCGTCGACGTCGGCGCCGATCCCGCGGTGCACCAGCTGATCCAGGGCGACGCGGCGGTCGGCGAGGCACTGGTCGACGACCCGAGGGTCGCGCTGCTCAGCGCCACCGGTTCGGTGCGGATGGGCGCCACCGTCGCCCCGCGCGTGGCCGCCCGGTTCGGCCGCTGTCTGCTGGAGCTGGGCGGCAACAACGCCGCGATCGTCGCGCCGAGCGCGGATCTGGAGCTGGCGGTGCGCGGCATCGTCTTCTCGGCGGCGGGCACGGCGGGGCAGCGCTGCACCACGCTGCGCAGGCTGATCGTGCACCGATCCATCGCCGATCAGCTCGTCGAGCGGCTCGTCGCCGCGTACCGCCAACTGCCCGTGGGCAATCCGCTCGACGACGGCGTGCTGGTCGGCCCGCTGATCAACGAGCGCGCCTTCATCTCGATGCAGAAGGCACTGCTGCAGGCCGAGGACAGCGGCGGCGAGATCGTTTGCGGCGGTGAGCGAATCGACCTCGTCGGCCCGGACGCCTACTACGTGCGCCCCGCCATCGTGCGCATGCCAGCGCAGACCGAGCTGGTGCGCGAGGAGACCTTCGCGCCGATCCTCTACGTGCTCGTCTACGACGCGATCGACGACGCCATCGCCCTCAACAATGCTGTGCCACAGGGTCTTTCCTCGTCGATCTTCACCCTCGACCAGCGCGAGGCCGAGCGGTTCCTCGCCGGATCGGACTGCGGCATCGCCAATGTCAACATCGGCACCTCGGGCGCGGAGATCGGCGGCGCGTTCGGCGGCGAGAAGAACACCGGCGGCGGTCGCGAATCCGGCTCCGACTCATGGAAGGCCTACATGCGCAGGGCCACCAACACCATCAACTACTCCGCCGAGCTGCCGCTGGCCCAGGGCATACATTTCGGCTGATCAGGAACCGATTTCGTCTTCCGCGCCGCGCCGTGTACAGTGGTATTTACGACGCGGGATGGAGCAGCTCGGTAGCTCGCTGGGCTCATACCCCAGAGGTCGCAGGTTCAAATCCTGTTCCCGCTACTAGACGAAAGCCCCGGAGTTTCGACTCCGGGGCTTTCGTCGTTTTCCGGCACCGATTCGACGGCCGCGCGCACCCCGCGATCCCGGCTACAGGAGTGTGTGCGCGGCGAGGCGGGCCAGGCAGGCGTCGACGACAACGGCGGCCGAGTCGGATTCCGCTTCGGCGGCCCATCTTTCGGTACCCAGCCGCACCGCCGCGTTGGCCATGGCGGCGGCGAGCGCGACATCCAGGTCGTCGGGCGAGCGGCCGGTGCGCGCCGCGATGATGGGAATCAGGCTGAGTTCGCAATCCTGCTGGACACGCAGCCAGGTCGCCCGCAGGGCGGGCAGTTCGGTGACAGCGCGCAGCAGGGGATGCAGGAGCTCGCCGGCGATGCCGCCGTCGGCCAGGGTGGCGGCGGTCGCGGTGCGGTAGGAGCGACTCAGCGCCTCGCGCAGCGGGAGCTCCGGCGGACAAGCGGCGAGTTCGTCCGCCCAGGCCTGGGTGCCGATGGCCAGCAGTGGGGCGACGACGTCTTCCTTGCCTGCGAAGTACCGATAGAAGGTCCGCAACCCCATCCCCGCGGACGCGGCGATGTCTTCGACAGTCGTCGCGGAATACCCGTTTTCGGCAAAGAGCCGAGCGGCGACCATGGCCACCTCCTTGCGGGTGGCCGCACGGCGGATCTCGCTGAGCGCCGGCCGCCCAGGGCTGGGCGCCGCGCGCTTCGGTTGCCTGGTCACGGCCGCACTATACCCACCTCGCCAAGATTCTCTGCACGTCCTGCCATTTATGGCATATCGTGTCAGAAACACTCTCAACGACGAGGAAGAATCACATGAACCGTCTCGAACAGCGCCGCA
This sequence comes from Nocardia sp. No.11, assembly GCF_038752175.1. Classification (NCBI taxonomy): domain Bacteria; kingdom Bacillati; phylum Actinomycetota; class Actinomycetes; order Mycobacteriales; family Nocardiaceae; genus Nocardia; species Nocardia sp. No.11. The sequence continues at coordinate 32,150 of NZ_JBCGFB010000043.1, forward strand.
TCCTGGTCACCGGAGCCGGCTCCGGCATCGGCCAGGCCACCGCCCTCCGCCTGCTGTCCGAAGGCGCGGTCGTCGTCGGCGCCGACGTCAACGCCGAAGGCCTGCGGGCGACCCGGGCCCGCGCCGCCGAGGCGGGCACCGATGCCCGGTTCACCACGCTGGAGATGAACATCGGCGACGAGGCCGACGTCATCGCCGGGGTCCGGAGCGCCGTCGAGTCGCTCGGCGGCCTGGACGCCCTCGTCAACGCCGCGGGCATTCTGCGCGCCGTGCACACCCACGAGACGTCGCTTGACCTCTGGAACCAGATCATCAACATCAACCTCACCGGCACGTTCCTGGTGATCCGCGAGGCCCTGCCCGCCCTGCTCGCCAACCCCAGCAGCACGATCGTGAACTTCAGTTCCACGTCGGCGAGCTTCGCCCACCCGTATATGGCCGCGTACTCCGCCAGCAAGGGCGGCATCCAATCGCTCACCCATGTCCTGGCCCTCGAGTACGGCAAGCAGGGACTGCGGGCGGTCAGCGTCGCGCCCGGCGGCATCAAGTCGGGGATCACCGACGCCACCCCCGGCTACCTCCCCCAGGACTCCGACTGGTCGCTGTTCAGCCGCCTGGTCGCCGTTGTCCCGCAGGACAACCCGGCGGAGCTGGCCGGTCCCGAGAATGTCGCCGGCGTCATCGCCATGCTCGTCTCCGACGACGGCCGCTTCATCAGCGGTACCGAAATCCGCATCGACGGCGCCGCCCACACCTGACCACGGCCACCGACGACCCCCGGAATCGACAGTGAGTCCGGGGGGTTCGTCGCTGCTAGGAACCGCCCAGGCGCAGCGTCCAGTTACCGCGATAGTGCAGCCGGGTGACGCTCGCGGGCGGAACATCCATGCGCCAGAACGACTTCGGCGGCGCGTCGAGCACCACCAGCAGCACCGCCCTGACCACCGCGGGGTGGGTCACCGCCACCGTGTCGCGCCCGGCCGAGGCGATCTCGGCCAGCCAGAACCGCGCCCGGTCGACCAGGTCGGTCACCGACTCGCCGCCGTGCCCGCGGAATTCGGGATCGGTGAGCCAGGCGAACAGCTGATCCTGGGCCAGCGAGCTCATCTCGGTCCCACGCCACGACCCCGCGTCGAGATCCCGCAATCGCGCGTCCAGTTCCCCGACCACCCCGAGCGTCTCGGCCGTCTCCCGAGCCCGCCGTTCCGGCCCGGTCCGCACCTGCGCGCCCTCGGGCACCGAGTACGCCCGCAGCGCACCCCGCCCCGACTCGTCGAGTGGTTCGTCGACAGGAAATCGCGCCTTCCGTACCGCCTCGGTCAGGCCGTGACCGACGAGGTCGACTCTGAGCACCGTTTGCACGAGAGCCCAGCGTAGCGTCGGCTCACTCGGCAGTGTGACGCAGGTCATCGGCCAACTTCCGGAGCCGGTCCGCAGCAGGGTCTATCCGTCGTAGTCGATCCTTCGGCCGTCGTCGTCGTAGGCCGGTCGACCTTCCTTGTCGAGCCACGCACCGGTGCTGGGATGACGTGTCCAGCCCTCGAACTCGGTGCCGCCCAGATCATCGGAGAACCGGCCGCCGAACCCGGGGCTGGTGCCCGCGGGCGCCGGACCGAGCAGTCGCCGCTGCTCCTCGAACTCGGCGAACATGCGTTCGCTGCGCGCGATGTCCTCCGCGGACGGTCGCAACCCCAGTCGCACGGCTTCCTCCGCCGAATAGAAGATCTTGCCGCCGAACTTCTCGGGCATCGGGGTCCTCCTACATTTCCGTCATCTTGATGAGTATCCGGCCGGTCGCCGGGTCGACCGTCTTGCTGTGGACGAAGAAGTTGGTCCCGGACGCGAACAGCACCTCGTCGGGCGTCCCGTACTCGCTGTAGTCGCGGCCGGTCTTGCTGACGATCTGGAACTCGACCTCCGAGTTCTGCACGGTGAGTTCGTTGACGCCCTTCGGATTGGTACTGGCCGAAGTGAATCCCAGCTCGGTGACGGGCTGGTCCTGTTGGTACCGGGCAAGCTGTTCGGGGGTCAGGTTGGTATGCCGGCTGACCAGGCCCTCGTGGGCGGGCATCTTTCCGAGCGCCTCGTTGAGCGCGTCGATCTGGCGCTGCTGGTCGGCGGTAGGTGTTTCCCCGGAGCGCAGGATATCGGTCAGCGATCGGCCCCGAAGGTCGCTCGGGCCCTGGAGCAGTGCGCGGCGATCATCGTCGCTCAGGCTTGCCGCCTTCGGTGTCGTGACCCCGTCACCCTTGCCTCGCAACCGTTCGAAGAGTTCGGTGATCTCCTGTTTGGCCTTCGACATGGCGGCCGCGGCATCGTCGGCCAGACCTTTCAGCTGCAAGGCTTTGCGGGCTCGCCACGCCGTCACCGCGGCTTTGATCGTCACCGACCATCGACGAGCCGACTCCACCGCCTTGGCGCCGGCGATCAGGCCGCCGACGCCGGTCAGGCAGGTGGCGATCACCGTGACGGCAGCGTCGATGGCGGCGTCGGTGATGATCGCCTCGATGAACCCCTTGATCTCCTCGCGAAGTTCCTGGATCGCGCCTCGGTAGTCGAGACACGACGTACTGATCTGCGTGCACGTGGTGAGCAACGCCCCGATCGATTTCTCGATCTTCTTCAGGTCTTCCCGGACCTGCATCGCGTCGGTGGAGGTGACCCCGTCGAACAGACCGGCGGCGATCGTGATCTTGTCCTTGGCGTTCGTGTTCTGGTAGATCGTGCCGAGCCGGTCCCACGCCTCCGCCGCTTTGGTGAGCGTGTCGGTATTACCGTCCGGAAGTGGACAGTTGATCGCATCGAGAACGTCGATGGCCGTCTGCGCCAGACCCTGCGGTGTCCCGCCCGCCGCCGACGCGGGCAGCGCGTAGGGCCCGAACGTGGCGGTCGACGCCGAATCTGCGGGCCTCGTCGGTTGTTCTGTGCCCTTGATCGCGGCGTCGGACTTCGCGTGTTCGAAACCGATGTCGTTGAGCGCCGTGCCGTAGGCACGCAAGGTCGAATACGTCTGCCCGTAGAACGCGACGGCATCCCGCGCGGACTGGTCGTAGGACGCCGCCCACGCTCGGCCGTCTTCGTCGCGGCCCGCCATCATCCCGTAGCCGTTGAGCTCACCGAAAACGTAGGTGAAGCTGTCGAACAGAGACGCGGCGGCATCGAAGCAATTGGTGGCAGCCTGGTAGTAGACCTTGGGATCGACGTCGAGCTTGGTGACCGTCGGCGTCATACGCCCAGGATCTTCAACGTCGCCGACGCCGCGTCGGTATAGCTCTGGTGTGCGGTCTTCGCCGCCGCTTCCAGCGCCGCCAAACCATCTTGCATATCGGTGACCCCGGCCCGCCACTCCGTATGCGCCTCGCTGTAGGCCGTGGCCGCCGCACCGGACCACACGCCCTCGACCTCCTTGGCCTTGGCATCGAGCGCGGTCAGCACATCGGCGACAGCGGACATGTACCCACGCATCCGCGCGGTCAACTGTTCGAGCTGGTCGAGATCGACCGAGAACGCGGGAGGTTCAGTCGTCATCAGAGGTCGGCTCCGCACTCACAGATTCAGCGTGTAGGTCGCCGCGGCATTGGACTCGTCGACCTGCGCGAGGGTTTCCGCGGTGATCCCCAGCTTCTCGGCCAGTTCGAACAACGCGTCCCACACCTGATCGGCACCGAGATGGAACTCCTCCCACCCCGCGGTGAACACACCGGCGTTGTTCCCGGTCCAGGTCTCGATCGTGGCCCGCAAATCGGTCACCAACGAGGCGTACCCGGCCTGGCATTCCTGCGCCACCTGATAGGCCACCCGCCCCAGCGCTCTGACTTCTTCGGGCTCGACCGAAACCGTCGAAGGATCGCCCCCAGCCATCGAATCCTCCGTCGAATGTCCCCGGTGACGGGTTCCGGTCACCCGTCCATCCCCGGGGAACGGTAATCCCGTCGGCTACAGACGGCAAACGTGACCGCGCTGCTAGCGTCCAGGGGCTTGTCGGTGGGGCGGTGCACACTGAACGCTATGGATCGGTTCTCGCCCGCTACCGCGCAGTGGTTCGACGGGGCCTTCGCCGGGCCCACGTCGGCCCAGCTCGGGGCGTGGCAGGCGATCGCCGACGGGGAGCACACGCTGGTCGTCGCGCCCACCGGGTCGGGGAAGACGCTGTCCGCGTTCCTGTGGGCCATCGATCGGCTGGCGACCCGGCCCGCACCGGAACCGGGGACGCCGCGCGGGACGTCGGTGCTGTACGTCTCGCCGCTCAAGGCGCTGGCGGTGGATGTCGAGCGGAATCTGCGGGCGCCACTGGTGGGGGTCACGCAGACCGCGAAGCGACTGGGGCTGGACCCGCCGGAGATCTCGGTGGGGGTGCGCTCCGGCGACACCACGCCTGCGCAGCGGCGGGCGATGCAGCGCACGCCGCCCGACATCCTCATCACCACGCCGGAGTCGCTGTTCCTGCTGCTCACCTCGGCGGCCAGGGAGAGCCTGGCCCAGGTCGGCACGGTGATCGTCGACGAGGTGCACGCCATCGCGGGCACCAAGCGCGGCGCGCACCTGGCCCTGTCGCTGGCCCGGCTGGATCAGCTGACCGAGCGGCCGGCCCAGCGGATCGGCCTGTCGGCGACGGTGCGCCCGCCCGAGGAGGTCGGCCGATTCCTGGTGGGCTCGGCGCCGATCACCATCGTGCGCCCGCCCGCGCCGAAGACCTTCGACCTGTCGGTGCGCGTCCCGGTGGCCGACATGACCGATCCGGGCGATTCCGAGCAGCCGGGGTCGATCTGGCCGCACGTCGACGAGGCCATTGTCGACCTGGTGCTCGAGCACCGGTCCTCGATCGTGTTCGCGAACTCGCGCAGGCTCGCCGAACGGCTGACCGCGCGGCTCAACGAGGCCTACGCGGCCAGGCTGGGCGAGCCGGTGGACACCGAGCACGCGCCACCCGCCCAGCTCGGCCCGTCCACCGAGGTGATCCACGGCGCCGACCAGCTGCTGGCCAGGGCCCACCACGGCTCGGTCAGCAAGGAGCAGCGCGCGCTCATCGAGGACGACCTCAAGAGCGGCCGACTGCGCTGCGTGGTGGCCACCAGCAGCCTCGAGCTCGGCATCGACATGGGCGCGGTCGATCTGGTGGTGCAGGTGGAGGCGCCGCCGTCGGTGGCCAGCGGGCTGCAGCGAGTCGGCCGCGCCGGGCACCAGGTCGGCGAGGTCTCGCGCGGCGTGCTGTTCCCGAAGCACCGCACCGATGTCATCCACTGCACCGTCGCGGCCCAGCGGATGCTGGCCGGTGAGATCGAGATGCTGCAGATCCCCGCGCATCCACTCGATATCCTGGCCCAGCAGACGGTGGCCGCCTGCGCGCTCGAACCGATCGATGTCGACGGCTGGTTCGATATCGTCCGCGCCACCGGCAGTTACGCGAACCTGCCCCGCTCGGCCTACGAATCCGTGCTCGACCTGCTGGCGGGCCGCTACCCGTCCGACGAGTTCGCCGAACTGCGACCGCGCGTGGTCTGGGACCGCGACGCGGGCACCCTCACCGGCCGTCCCGGCGCGCAACGACTCGCCGTCACCTCCGGCGGCGCCATCCCCGATCGCGGCATGTTCGCGGTGTTCATGGTGGGCGAGAAGGCTTCCCGGGTGGGCGAACTCGACGAGGAGATGGTCTACGAGTCGCGCGTGGGCGACGTCTTCGCGCTCGGCGCGACCAGCTGGCGGATCGAGGAGATCACCTTCGACCGGGTGCTGGTCTCGCCCGCCTTCGGACTGCCCGGCCGGCTGCCGTTCTGGCACGGCGACAGTTTGGGTCGTCCGGCCGAATTGGGCACCGCCCTGGGCGAATTCGTGCGCACGGCGGGTCAGGTGTCGGCCGACGACCTGTCCCGGATCGTCGCGGACATGGGCATCCGGCCGCCCGGATCTGCTGCGTCACAGGACAATTCGATGTCGTCCTCCGCGCTCGCCGAGCCCGCGGCGAACGGCGGCGTGCAGAAGTCCGCCCGCGCGCGTTCGACGAAGCGCGCGCAGACCCCCGACGCCGCCTCCGCCCGGCTGGAACAGCTGGTCCGCACCGCGGGCCTGGACCAGAACGCGACGGCGAACATGGTCGGCCTGCTCGAGGAGCAGCGCGCCGCCACCGGCCAGCTCCCCACCGACCGCACCCTGATCGTGGAGCGCTTCCGCGACGAGCTCGGGGACTGGCGACTGGTCTTGCACTCCCCCTACGGCACCCCGGTGCACGCACCGTGGGCACTGGCCGTCGGGGCCCGGCTCCAGGAACGCTTCGGCATCGACGCGGCGCCGACCGCGTCCGACGACGGCATCGTGGTGCGCCTGCCCGACACCACCGACGACCCGCCCGGCGCCGAACTGTTCGCCTTCGAACCCGACGAGATCGACGACATCGTCACCGAGCAGGTCGGCGGCTCCGCGCTGTTCGCCTCCCGCTTCCGCGAGTGCGCGGCCAGGGCGCTGCTGCTGCCGCGCCGCGACCCGGGCAAGCGCGCACCGCTGTGGCAGCAGCGGCAGCGCTCGGCCCAATTGCTGGATGTGGCACGCAAATTCCCGGATTTCCCGATCCTGCTGGAAACCGTGCGCGAATGCCTGCGCGATGTCTACGACCTGCCGTCCCTGCGCGAGCTGCTCACCAAGCTCGCCCGCCGCGAGGTGCGGCTGATCGATGTCGAGACCGCCAGCCCGTCCCCGTTCGCCAACGCCCTGCTGTTCTCCTACATCGGCCAGTTCCTCTACGACGGCGACAGCCCGCTGGCCGAGCGCCGCGCCGCCGCCCTGGCACTGGACTCGAGCCTGCTGGCCGAACTCCTCGGCCGCGTCGAACTGCGCGAACTGCTCGACCCCGCCGTCATCACCCTCACCGAACGCGAACTCCAGCGCCTCACCCCCGAACGCTGGGCCCGTGATGCCGAGGGCCTGGCCGACCTGCTGCGCCTGCTCGGCCCGCTCACCCCCGCCGAAGCCGCCGCCCGCTGCGTACGGCGCGGTGACACACCAGCTTCCGCGCCCGAAACCCCGTCCGTCGAGGCAAGTCGGCCCGATGCGGCCGCGGACCTCGCCTTGCCGATCGCCGAGGCCGCTGACTCAGCCGCCGCGCACACCGACGTGCTCGCCGACTCCGACGCGCCGACCTGGTTCGCGGAACTCCGGCACGCCCATCGCGCGCTGGAGGTTTCCTTCGCGGGCCGCACCTGGTGGGTGGCGATCGAGGACGCCGCCCGCCTGCGTGACGCGCTCGGTGTGCCGCTGCCGATCGGGGTGCCCGCCGCGTTCATCGAACCCGTCCCCGACCCGCTCGGCGACCTGGTCGGTCGCTACGCCCGCACCCACGCACCGTTCAGCACCGCCGATGTCGCGGCGCGCTTCGGCCTCGGCTCGGCGGTCGCGGCCACCGCGCTGCATCGGTTGCTGGCCGAGAAACGGGTGGTGGAGGGCGAATTCACGCCCGCGACGGCAGGCACCGAATGGTGCGACGCGCAGGTGCTGCGCCGGTTGCGCCGCCGCTCGCTGGCTGCCGCACGGCACGAAGTCGAGCCGGTGTCGACCACCGCGCTCGGCCGCTTCCTCCCTGCCTGGCAGCACGTCGGTTCCGGTGAGCTGCGCGGAATCGACGGGGTCGCCACGGTGGTGGAACAGCTCGCGGGCGTGCCGATTCCGGCGTCGGCCTGGGAATCGCTGATCCTGCCGATGCGCGTGCGCGACTACTCCCCCGCCATGCTGGACGAATTGATGGCCAGCGGGGAGGTGATCTGGTCCGGGCACGGCGCGATCACCGCCCGCGACGGCTGGATCGCGCTGCACCTGGCCGACCAGGCCCCGTTCACCCTGCCGCCGCCCGACGACATCGATCCCACCGATCTCCAGCTCGGCCTCCTGGCGGCGTTGGGCGCACCGCTGGAGCCGTGGCCGCCGCGCGCCGCGCAACCACCCACGGTCGACCTGGACGCACCGGCGGCCTCCGGGCCCGCCGGATCCGGTGCCGGGCCGACCGACACTTCCACCACCCGCCTCGACCCCCACGGCGACCGCACACCCCCCGCGGAGGCCCCCAATCCGGCCGCCGCGCCCGCGAGCCCGGACTCCCCGCGCCGCCTACCGCCCACCCTGCACGGCGGCGGCGCCTACTTCTTCCGCCAGCTCTCCGACGCCACCGGCCTGCTCGACGACAAGGCCGTCGGCGAGGCGCTGTGGCAGCTGGTGTGGGCCGGTTACGTCTCCGGCGACACCTTCGCCCCCGTGCGCGCTCTGCTCTCCGGCACCGCGCGCAGCACCACCGCCCATCGCACCCCGCGCCGGGCTCCCCGCGGCCGCGCCTACCTGCCGCGCCCGGCGATGCCGACCCGCAGCGGTCCGCCGACCCTGGCCGGGCGCTGGTCGATCCTGCCGGAACGGGTGCAGGACAACACCTTGCGCGCCCACGCCACCGCCGATCAACTCCTCGAACGCTACGGCGTGCTGACCCGGGGGTCGGTCCAGAACGAGGGCGTGCCCGGCGGTTTCGCGCTGATGTATCGAGTGCTCACCGAGTTCGAGGACCGCGGTCGTTGCCGCCGTGGCTATTTCGTCGACACGCTCGGCGGCGCGCAGTTCTCCACCACCGACACCGTCGACCGGCTGCGCTCCTTCGACACCGACCGCACCGCCACCCAGCCCGGCGTCGCGGTGGCCCTGGCCTCCTGCGATCCGGCCAACCCGTACGGCGCCGCGCTGCCGTGGCCGAAGGGCGACACCGAGGGCGGCCACCGGCCCGGCCGCAAGGCGGGCGCCCTGGTGGTGCTGGTCGGCGGCGAGCTGGTGCTGTACGTGGAGCGCGGCGGCAAGACCCTGCTCAGCTTCACCGAGGACCCCGGACTGCGGCGGCTGGCCGCGACCGCGCTGGCCGGGCTGGTGCACGATCGCCGGGTCGACGGCCTGGTGATCGACAAGATCAACGGAGAGACCGTGCACGGCAACACCTTCGCCGATGTCCTGGTCGAGTCCGGGTTCTCGATGACCCCACGCGGCCTGCGGCTGCGCAGGCAGGTGTAGCCGGATGCCCGAGGGCGATACCGTCTTCCGCGCCGCCGAGCGCCTGCGGACCGCGCTGGCCGGGCGCACCCTCACCCGCAGCGACTTCCGGGTGCCCCGATACGCGACGGTCGACCTGGTCGGCGACCTGGTCACCGAGGTCGGCAGCTACGGCAAGCACCTGTTCATCCGCACCGACCGCGTGAGCATCCACACCCACCTGAAGATGGAGGGTGTCTGGCGGATCTTCCACCACGGCCAGCGCTGGACGAAACCGCCGGTCACCGCGCGGCTGGTGCTGGCCAACGACGAGTTCGAGGCGGTCGGCTTCGAACTCGGCAAGGTGCAGGTGCTGCCGCGGGCCGAGGAACACACCGTCATCGATCACCTAGGTCCCGACCTGCTCGGCCCGAACTGGGACGCCGCCGAGGCCCTGCGCAGGATCAGCGAGTATCCCCGCCGCCCCATCGGCCTGGCCCTGCTCGATCAGCGCAACCTGGCAGGCATCGGCAACATCTACCGCAGCGAGATCTGCTTCCTGCGCCGCGTCCACCCCGCGACCCCGGTCGGTGACATCGGCGACCTGCCCGCCCTGGTCGACGAGTCCCACCGCGTGCTCGGCAAGGCCGCGCACCAGCCGCCCTGGCGCGCGATGGCCTACGGCCGCACCCGCCGCCCCTGCCCGCGCTGCGGCACCGCGATCGTTTCGCGGCTGCTCGGCGAGGACGACCCCGCCGATCGCATCACCCGGCGTGAACGCGGCATCTACTTCTGTCCTCGCTGCCAACCCGAACCAACTAACTAGACCGGTCGTCATACTCGAGCTACGCTGAGCCGGTGACCCCACGCACGGACTCCCGGCAGCGTTTCCTCGACGCCGCCGCCGACCTGTTCCACACCCAGGGCTACCACGCCACCGGCGTCAATCAGCTGGTCAGCGCGGGCGGCGCACCCAAGGGCTCGTTCTACTTCCACTTCCCCGGCGGCAAGGAACAGCTCGCCGCCGAGGCCATCGCCCAGTCGTCCGACACGCTGCGGACGCTGCTCACCGACGCGCTCGCGGCCGGCGATATCGACGGCGTCTTCGCCGCCCTCGCCACGATGCTGACCGACTCGGACTTCCAGCGCGGTTGCCCGATCGCCACCATCGCCCTCGACGCGGGCGTCCACAGCGAACCGATCCGCGAAGCCTGCGCCACCGGCTTCGACTCCTGGCGCACCGCCATCGACGAGTTCCTGCGCGCCAAGGGAATTCCCGACGACCGCGCCGACCAGCTGTCCACGGTGGCCCTGGCCATGCTCGAAGGCGCACTCCTGCTCGCCCGCACCCGACGTGACCTCACCCCTCTGCGCGCGGTGGCCGACCACCTGCGCGCCACCCTCGAACAGGAGCTCTCCTGATGCGTCTGCACCACCTCGACGGCGGCACCATGCGTCCTTTCGGCGGCCGTCTGCTCGACGGCGTCGGCGGCCTCGCCCGCCGAGCCGAAATGGTCTGCCACTGCGTCCTCGTCGAACTCGACGACCGGCTGGTACTGATCGAGACCGGCATCGGCGAAGGCGCGGTGCGCCGTCCCGACGCCTGGCTCGGCCGCCGCTTCATCCGGCTGACCCGTCCTGTCCTCGAGCTCGAGGGCACGATCGCGCGCCGGATCGAGGCATTGGGCTTCCGCCGCGAGGACGTCACCGACATCGTGCTCACCCACCTCGATCTCGACCACGCGGGCGGACTCGCCGAATTCCCCCGGGCCACCGTGCACGTCTACGGCGAGGAACTGCGCGCGCTCGAGGGCCATTTCGGTCCGCGCGAGAAATTCCGTTATCGCACGGCGCAATTCGAGCACAAGCCGCGCTGGACGAGCTACGACGAACTCGGTGAGCCGTGGTTCGGCTTCGGCGCGGTGCGCCAATTGCGCGGCCTGCCCGCGGAACTGCTGATCATCCCGCTGGCCGGGCACACCCGCGGCCACGCGGGCATCGCGATCGACACCGGCGCCGGCTGGAAGTTCGCGGTCGGTGACGCGTACTTCCATCCCGGTCAGCTCGATCTCGAGCACCCGCACCAGCCACCCGGCGCCGCGCTGTTCGAGCGCCTGGTGCAGACCGTCGGGTCCGACCGGATCGACAATCAGGAGCGGCTGCGCGAACTGCTGCGTGGGCACGGCGACGACGTCGAGGTGTTCTGCGCGCACAACGCGGTCGAACTGCTCGCGTTGCAGAAGGCCACCGTCTAGCGGTCACCGCTCCTGCGGTACCGGCTCGAGCAGCTGCGGGCGCGGTTCCGGCGCCGCCGCCCGCAGCGCGTCGGCGGAGATGTCGTCGGGCTGGGTCTGTGATTCGATCTCGGCCCGCACCCGCGCCTGATACATGGTCACCTCGCGGTCGATATCGTCGGCGTCCCAGCCCACTACGGGCGCGACCAGGTGCGCGACCTGCTCGGCGCAGTGCGCGCCGCGATCGGCGTACTCGATCGAGATGCGGGTGCGACGGGCCAGGATGTCGTCGAGATGCAGCGCGCCCTCGGCGGCGGCCGCGTACACCGCCTCGACCTGGAGGTAGGCGGGCGCGTCGGTGATCGGTTGCAGCAGTTCGGGTCTGCCCGCCGCCAGGGACAGCACCTCGTCGACCACCGAGCCGTAACGGTCGAGCAGGTGCGTCATCCGGTACGGGTGCACGCCGTAGTGCTCGGCCAGCTGGACGGTCTGGTTCACCAATGCGAAGTAGCCGTCGGCCCCGATCAGCGCGACCTTCTCGGTGATCGATGGCGACACCCGGGCCGGAATGTCCTGCGCCGCTTCGTCCATCGCGTCGGCGGCCATCACCCGGTAGGTGGTGTACTTGCCGCCGGCGATGCTCACCAGGCCGGGCGCGACGCGGGCCACCGCGTGTTCACGCGACAGTTTGGAGGTCTCGTCGCTCTCCCCGGCCAGCAGCGGCCGCAGGCCCGCGTAGACGCCGTCGATGTCGGCGTGGGTGAGCGGGGTCACCAGCACCTCGTTCACCCGGTCGAGCAGATAGTCGATATCGGCCTTGGTGGCGGCGGGGTGGGCGAGGTCGAGTTTCCAGTCGGTGTCGGTGGTGCCGACGATCCAGTGCGCGCCCCACGGGATGACGAACAGCACCGAGGTGGTGGTGCGCAGGATGATCGCGGCGTCGCTGACGATGCGGTCGCGCGGCACCACGATGTGCACGCCCTTGGACGCGCGCACATGGAATCGGCCGCGTTGCCGCGACAGGCCCTGCACCTCGTCGGTCCACACGCCGGTCGCGTTGATCACCACGTTCGCGCGCGCCTCCCCGGTGCGCCCGTCCTCGGTGTCGCGCAGCTTCACCCCGACGACCCGGTCGGCCTCCCGCAGGAATCCGACGACCTGGGTGGAGGTGCGGATGACCGCGCCGTAGTGGGCGGCGGTGCGGGCCACGGTCATGGTGTGCCTGGCATCGTCGACGACGGTGTCGTAGTAGGTGACACCGCCGATCAGCGCGTCCCGGCGCAATCCCGGAGCCAGCCGCATCGCGCCGTGCCTGGTCAGGTGACGCTGTCCCGGAACCGATTTGGCGCCGCCCATGGTGTCGTAGAGGGTCAGGCCCGCGGCCACATACGGCCGCTCCCACACCCGGCGGGTCAACGGGTACAGGAACCGCAGCGGCTTCACCAGATGCGGCGCCAGGGTCGACAGCGCCAGCTCGCGTTCCTTCAGCGCCTCCCGGACCAGACCGAACTCGAGCTGTTCGAGATAGCGCAGGCCGCCGTGGAACATCTTCGACGACCGGCTCGACGTCCCCGAGGCCAGATCGCGGGCCTCGACGAGCGCGACCGACAGGCCGCGGGTCGCGGCGTCGAGCGCGATACCGGCGCCGACCACGCCGCCGCCGACGACCAGCACGTCGAACTGGTCCTTGCCGAGTCGTTCCCAGGCGGCGCGACGCTGGTCGGGGCCGAGCTGACCGGGTCCGAGCCGCTGACCGCCCGCGACCAGTTCGCCCGGGTGCAGGAACGGAAACTCCGGTGTCTGCGACATGCTCGACTCCTCGCCGCCGACCGAGGACGGTCGGAATCTCCCGACAGTGGGTCGACGCCGTGCACGGTCCCGGCGCCGCTGCGTACAGGCTAAACGTAGTGCCTTCGCGGCGCGCGGGACGTTCACCGCGGGGGTGTGGCAGCGAATTCGGCGCGGAAAACAGCCGGGAGCGCGCGGCGGTGTCTTCGCGACGAAGCGGCAGCGTCGCCGGTCCGAGGTTCGGTAGCCTGCATCAATGCGTCGCTATGTGGCCGCCATCGATCAGGGCACGACTTCGAGTCGCTGCATCGTCTTCGACCGGCAGGGCCGGATCGTCGGGACCGCGCAGCGGGAGCATCGCCAGATCTTCCCGAAGCCGGGATGGGTCGAACACGATCCGGCGGAGGTGTGGCGCAATACCGAATGGGTGCTCGGCGCGGCGCTGGGCAACGCCGGCTGCTCGGCCGGTGACCTGGCCGCCATCGGCATCACCAACCAGCGCGAGACCACCGTCGTCTGGGATCGCGCCACCGGCGCACCGGTCTACAACGCCATCGTCTGGCAGGACACCCGCACCGATCAGCTGTGCGCCGAACTCGCCGGTGATCAAGGCCCGCAGCGCTACGCCGAACGCACCGGCCTGCCGCTGTCGACCTATTTCGCCGGTCCGAAGCTGCGCTGGATCCTCGACAACGTCGCCGGTGTCCGCGCCCGCGCCGAGGCCGGTGATCTCTGTTTCGGCACCATGGACAGCTGGGTGCTATGGAAGCTGACCGGCGAGCACCTCACCGACGTCACCAATGCCTCGCGCACCATGCTGATGGATCTGCGTACGCTGCAATGGGATTCGGCGATCTGCGCCGAGTTCGACATCCCGATGTCGCTGCTGCCGCGGATCCGCAGCTCTTCGGAGGTCTACGCCGAGATCACCGCGGGACCGTTCGCCGGGGCGCCCGTGGCAGGCATTCTCGGCGACCAGCAGGCCGCCACCTTCGGCCAGGCGTGCCTGTCGCCCGGCGAGGCCAAGAACACCTACGGCACCGGCAATTTCATGCTGCTCAACACCGGCACCACCCCGGTGATCAGCAAGCACGGCCTGCTCACCACCGCGTGCTATCAGCTCGGCGACCAGCCCGCCGTCTACGCACTGGAGGGGTCCATCGCCGTCACCGGTTCGCTGGTGCAGTGGTTGCGCGACAATCTCGGCATCATCTCCTCGGCGGAGGAGGTGGAACCGCTGGCGCGCAGCGTCGAGGACAACGGCGGCGCCTACTTCGTCCCCGCCTTCTCCGGGCTGTTCGCCCCGCGCTGGCGGCCCGACGCCCGCGGTGTCATCGCGGGCCTGACCCGGTTCGTCACCAAGGCCCATTTGGCCAGGGCCGCATTGGAATCCACCGCGTTCCAGACCCGCGAGGTCGTCGACGCCATGCGCGCCGACGCCGGCGCCCAGCAGCTCGATCTGGAACTGACCACGCTCAAGGTCGATGGCGGCATGACCGGCAACGACCTGCTCATGCAGTTCCAGTCCGACATCCTCGACGTCCCCGTGGTCCGCCCGGTGGTCCGCGAGACGACCGCGCTCGGCGCCGCCTACGCGGCGGGCCTGGCCGTGGGCTACTGGTCCGGCCTCGACGACCTGCGCGCCAACTGGACCGCGGATCACACCTGGACGCCCACCATGTCCCAGGACGAGCGCATCCTGCGCTACGCCGAATGGAACAAGGCAGTCGAACGCACCTACGGCTGGGTCTGAGGACTCAGAGCGCGCGCCCCAGCCGGGCCACGGCCTCGGCCAGGGTCGCCTCGTCCGAGGTGGTGAAGCACAGCCGCATCGACGAACGGTAGGCGTCGGAGACGGCGAAGGCCGCGCCGGGGACATAGGCCACGCCGGCGTCGAGGGCCGCGGGGAGCAGGTCCGTGGTGTCGGTGCCGTCGGTGAAGTCGACCCAGACGAACATGCCGCCCGTCGCGTCGGTGCTGCGCACCCGCTCGCCGAAAGTGTCGCGCACCGCCGAGACCAGCGCACGGGCCCGGCTGCCGTAGGCGGAGCGCACCGAATCGACGTGGGCGGCAAGCCAATCGGAGTCGGTCAGCAAGTCGGTGGCGATCTGGTGGGTGAGGGCCGAGCCGCACAGATCGGCGCCCTGCTTGAGCAGTTCGACCGCGCGACAGACGTGGTCGGGCGCGACCATCCAGCCGACGCGCAGGGCGGGAGCCAGGATCTTGGAGGTACTGGAGAGCCGGATCACCTGCGGCGAGTAGCTCGCGACCGGATCGGGCGCGGGCCGGTCGAACCAGAGCTCACCGTACGGGTCGTCCTCGATGACCCAGAAGCCGTGCGCCTCGGCGAGTTCGGCGAGGCGGCGGCGGCGTTCGGGGGCCAGGGTGACCCCGCCCGGGTTGTGGAAGTTGGACACCGTGTGCACGACGGCGGGGCGCTCCCCGGCGGCGAGCAGGTCTTCCAGCACGTCGACGCGCATGCCGTCACCGTCGAGCGGCACCGCGACGATTCGCGCGCCCGCGGCCCGGAACACCTGCAGCGCACCGACATACGCGGGATCCTCGACGATCACCAGCGCACCCGGATCGAGCAGCACCTCGGCGAGCAGCGACAGCGCCTGCTGCGAGCCGTGGGTGATGAAGACTTCCCCGAGCGGCACCGCGCGGCCGATCCGCGCGGACTCGCGCGCCGCGATCACCTCACGGAGTGCGGGCCAGCCCGGCGACTCGGTGTACTGCAGGGCCGCGGCGTCGGTGAGCGCGGCCTGCGCGGCGGCGGCGATGCGCTCGCGCGGCATCAGCGCCGCGTCGGGCAGCCCGCCCGCGAGGCTGATGATGTCGGCGCGCGCCGTGAGCTTGAGCAGGTCCCTGATCGCCGAGCTCTGCAGGCCCGCGAGCTTGCTCGCCAGTGCTGGAGTTGTCGACAACATGGAAACCTCCCGGGAACGCCACGGAACCGCAATCATCCCACGATTGCATACCGTTCGCCAGGATGTGAAATATAGATCCCAGATTATGGGACCGCTATCGCGCCGTAATCGACTTGACCTGCCATTTCCCATCGGTGTTGGTGGTGACGATCTCCTGCTTGTAGACGATCGCCGAACCATCGGGATGCCATTCGCGCAGTTCCACGTCGTAGCGGCCGACGGCGGTCTCGCGCATCTTCACGCAGTGTTTGGACCCGGTGGGGATCAGCTCGTCGATCGCCTTCTGGATCGTCTCGGCGGTGGAGATGTTCTCGGCGTCCGGCGCCACGTAGTCGCGCACCTTGGCCCCGGACCGGTCGACGTAGAAGGCGTACTGGAAGCCCAGGATGGCCTTCGAGCCGGACGAGGTGTCCCCCGGGCCGTTGCCGACGGTGACGGCCTGCTCGGCCACGGCCTTGCATTCGGTGGGCGAGGCGATCGACGGAATCGGGGCAGCGGTCACGCCGGGGTCGCTGCCACCACCGCGCTTGACCAGGGCGATCGTCAGGATCAGCGCGACGACGAGCAGCACCGCGGCCGCCGCGCCGCCGATGATCCAGCGCAGGCGGCGCTTGTCGATGTCCGGCTTCTCGCTGACCGGCGTCACCGGGGTCTTCGGCGCGAGGCGACGGGCGATCGGGTCGTCGGCCCAGGACAACCCGGGCTCCGACGGCGGCTTCGGGACCGCGCCGCCCTCGTCGGGGCTGTTCCACCAGGCCTTGTCGTCGGCCTTGGGCTCCTCGGTGATCGGCGCGCGCACCGGCTCCGGCGCAGGCACCCGCACGGTCTCGGGCGCGGGGGTGTCGAGCGGTGCCTGGGCGCGCGGCGTCGGCCGCTCGCGGCGGATCACCTCGGTGTGCTCACGACCCGAGGTCACCGGCACCGAGTCACCGAACGGCGAACCGTCCCGGCGCGGCAGTTCACCGGTGAAACGGACCGTCTGGTCTTCCGACGGCGCGCTCATGCGCGGATCGGGGGCGCCGAACGGCGAGGGCGCCTGCGGCGGCACAGGCGGCGGGGTGGCCACGGCGTCGCCGAAGACCGAGGTGGGCGCGGCGGGCTGTACCGGCGGACGCGGGGGCATCGTCGGCG